>JBOGGB010000107.1:0-1526 GCA_050743605.1 Acidimicrobiales bacterium | reverse complement strand
ACGCATGACGGCCCTCCTTCCATCTCGCGCGGCTCGGACCACGCTCTTCGGTTCCACGCGGGCCGCTGTGCCTCGCAACCGCGCCCCGGGGACCCTAAAACCGCCCGCCTCCGCCTCTGCAACGCCTGTGGAACTCGACGCCCCGCTACGACCGTCTCCCGCCTCGTCGTCCAAGAGTTGCTCGAGGCCGAGCAGGCGGACCTGGACGGGAGAGGTCGCTACGAGCGTCGCGAGGAAGCGGGGATCGTGCAGCGGTATGAGCCCGCACACCTGCGCAGTGCCAAAGGGGCGATCGAGCTTCGACTTTCCCAGGTGCGCGGGAGCGAGACGCCTCTTTCGCTCCTCACTCATGAGCTTCTTGGACGGAAACTCCGACGTGCTCGACCGCCTCGTGAACGAGATGTACGCGAGGCGACCGTCCACGCGCGACGTCGAAGACGCCTTCCGCGACCAGAGCGGTGAGCCACTCATCTCCAGAGCGTCGTCTCACAGATCACCGACCGACTGTGAGAGGACTACCAGGCCTTCCTCTCGCACGACCTCTCCGAGGGCCCGGTCGACAGCGAAGGGCCTGGGCAAGGAACGCCTGGAGTGCCCGGCGCAAGCGGATCTCCGAGCGGAGCGGAGGCGGTGGGATTTGAACCCACGGTGGGTTGCCCCACACACGATTTCCAATCGTGCCGATTCGGCCGCTCTCGCACGCCTCCAGGTCCGCAACCCCGGGCTGCGGCCGAGCCAGGCTACCCGGCGGTAGCCTGGGATCATCGTGCCGGCGCTGGGTGCGGTGGCCGGGTCCTGCGCAACGGTTGCTCGTGAACCGAGTCAGGGTCGGAAGGCAGCAGCTCTCAGCGGGTGAAACCGTGTGCCGTAGCCAACCTGGCCATCGCACCGAACGCCGGCGCGCTTCGCGCCACGGTGCCCCGGGCGCTCCCCGGCCCGCGAGCCGCCCGCCTGTGGCAGACCCCACCGGTAGGCTCGCTCGCCGTGGCCGATCCGTCCGCTCGTCCTGCCGAACGCGCCGCGGGGTCCGAGGACGGAGCCGACTTCGTCTCCCTCTACCGCCGGTTCCGTCCCGGGACCTTCTCCGAGCTTCGAGGGCAGCACCATGTCGTCCGCGCGCTGCAGGGCGCCGTTCGGGACGGGAGGGTGGCCCACGCGTACCTCTTCAGCGGGCCACGTGGGACCGGCAAGACGTCCACGGCTCGCATCCTCGCACGGGCGCTGAACTGCACGTCGCCCGTCGACGGCGAGCCCTGCGGCGCGTGCACCTCGTGCGTGGAGATCGCTAGGGGCAGCTCCTTCGACGTGCACGAGCTCGACGCCGCGTCCAACAACGGCGTCGACGCCATGCGGGAGTTGATCGCGCATGCGGCGCTCGCCACGCCAGGCCGGTGGAAGGTGTACATCGTCGACGAGGTCCACATGCTCTCGAACGCGGCGGCGAACGCGCTCTTGAAGCCTCTCGAGGAGCCGCCGGGTCACGTCGTCTTCGTCCTCGCGACGACGGACCCCCAGAAGGTTCCTGC
>JBOGGB010000106.1:0-4201 GCA_050743605.1 Acidimicrobiales bacterium | reverse complement strand
CCGGGCGTGAGCGCCGGGCGGCCCTCCGAGACGGCACGGCCGTCCACCGAGCCGGTCGCACCGAGTCCCGCGAGCGCAACGAACGAGCCGACTGCGCTGAGCGCTCCCAGCTCGTCTTCGGCGGCGGCGGCGACGGCGCGGGCGACGGGGTGCTCCGAGGCGGCTTCGACGGAACCGGCGAGCCGGAGGAGCTCCCGGCGGCTGACGCCCGGTGCGGTCGCGACCTCGACGACCGCCATCCGGCCCTCGGTCACCGTGCCGGTCTTGTCGAGGACCACGGTGTCGACCTGCCTGGAGAGCTCCAGAGCCCGGTATCCCTTGAAGAAGATCCCCTCTCGGGCGCCCGTCCCCGAGGCGACGAAGAGCGCGGCGGGCGTCGCGAGGCCCAGCGCGCAGGGGCAGGCGATGATGAGGACGGACAGCCCGGCGTTGAAAGCGGTGAAGGAGGAGGCCCCGGCCACCAGCCAGCCGGCCAGGGTGACGAGCGACAGCACGATCACGACCGGCACGAAGACGCTCGCGATGCGGTCGGCGAGCCGTTGCACCTGCGCCTTCTCGTTCTGCGCCCGTTCGACCAGCCTCAGCATCTGGCCGAGCTGCGTGTCGGCTCCGACGCTCGTCGCGCGCACGACCAGCCGGCCGCCACAGCACACGGTGCCGCCGGTGACCTGGTCGCCCGCGGCGACGTCGACGGTCGCGGCCTCTCCGGTCATGAGGCTGCGGTCGACCGCCGACTCTCCGGCGACCACCACGCCGTCGGTGGCCACCTTCTCGCCGGGGCGGACCACGAAGCGGTCACCGGGACGAAGCTCGGCGACCGGGCGCCGGCGCTCTGCGCCACCGGTGTCCAGGATGGAGACCTCCTTCGCACCCCGCGCGGCGAGCGCGCGCATCGCGTCGCCGCTGCGCTGGCGCGACCGGGCCTCGAACCAGCGTCCGCAGAGAAGGAAGGTCGTCACCCCGCCGGCCACGTCGAGGTAGATCGAACCGCCAGAATGGTGCGTCAGCAGGTAGGCGATCGAGTGGCCGGTGCTGCCGGCGTGCTCGAAGAACATCGCGTAGACGGACCACGCCGTCGAGGTGATCACCCCGAGCGAGACCAGGGTGTCCATCGTCGCGGTCCGGTGGAGCGCGTGCCGGAACGCCGCCTCGTGGAAGGGCCACGCGGCCCACGTGACCACCGGGAGCGCGAGGGCGATCAACAGCCACTGCCACCCCGCGAAGCGCGCGCTCGGCACGACGGAGAACGCGATGGAGGCATCGCACAGCGGCATGAACAGGACCGCGGCCACGACGAGCCGGCGCCCCAGGGACCGGACGCGTCGTGCGGCCTCGGCTGCGGGCTCCGCCACGACCGCCTCTCGGGGGTCGCCCCCGACCACCCGAGCCCGATAGCCGAGCGAGGCCACTTCGTCGACGATCCGAGAGGGGCCGATCGACTCCGGCGCCGTAACCGACGCGCGCTCGGTCGCCAGGTTCACGACCGCGCTGACGCCGTCGATGTCGTTCAGGTGCCGCTCGATGCGGGCGGCGCAGGCGCCACAGGTCATCCCGGAGACGGCGAAGGACAGTGCGTGGAAGGACGTGTCCGGAGCGACCACAGAAGCCGGGACGCGCTCAGGTGCCTCGCTGTCCGCTGCGCCCTCCGGGCTCTGGCGCGAACGACGTGCGATCGTGGACCCCAGGGGCACCGACTCGGGCTGGTTGGTGAGCGTCATGGCTGTGAGGCGAGATCCGGCGCGCCCGGGAGGCCGCAGACCCCGCGCGGGAGGCTATCTGGAGCGCAGCGCCAGGAGCCAGCCTCGGCGGAGCTGCGGCGTCAGGGCGTCGCGCGATGGGGCCGGAGCCTGGCGAGCCAGGTCCAGAGGGCGTCGACCTCCTGCGCCAGGCGCTCGGGCGTCGAGCTGTTGTCGACGACGTAGTCGGCGATGGCCAACCGCTCCTCGCGCGTCGCTTGGACCGCGATCCGCGCCCTGGCGTCCGCCTCGTCCATGCCGCGCAGTAGGACCAGTCGCCTGACTGCGGCCTCCGTCGCGCAGTCGACCATGACGACTGCAGCGAGGTGGAGCGTCTCGCGGTGAGCCGGGCGCAGGAGCGGGATCACGGCGACGGCGAGCGCGGGACCTTCGGGCCCGTCCTTCCTTCCGGGACCGTCGAGCGACTCGAGCCGCTCGAGCATCACCGCGCCGATCACCGGGTGCGTGAGCGCGTTCAGCTCTTCGAGCGCGTCGGGGTCAGAGAAGACGAGAGCGGCGAGGGCAGACCGGTCGAGGGTCCCGTCCGGAGCGAGTGCCACAGGGCCAAAGCGCGCCGCCACCGCGTCGTACGCGGGGCCACCAGGGGCCACCACGTCCCTGGCGATCTGGTCGGCGTCCACCACCTCCGCACCGCGCTCGGCGAGCAGCGCGGCGACCGCCGACTTCCCCGTGCCGATTCCGCCGGTGAGCCCGATCCGGGTCCGGGTCGTCATGGTCTCCCGATCCGGGTCCGGGTCGTCATGGTCTCCCGATCCGGGGGTCGTCTCGGGGACCGATCCGGGGGTCGTCTCGGGGTCCGTCTCCGGCTGCCCCACGGGGACGCCGGCAGACGGCGAAAAGAACGAGCGTCGTCTCGTCCACGTGGTCCGTCACGAACCAATCGTCCGCGCGGGCGCCGACCGGGTCGTCGTGGCCTTCGGGGCCGTCGGGGCCGTCGGGCCCGTGGCGGCCGTGGCGGGCGACCAGCGCGTAGGCGACGGGCAGCAGGCGCGTGTAGAGCGCGACGTACCAGCTCCTGGGGATGCGGTGACGGAGGTCCAGCACGTCGAGGCGCAGCAGCTTGCTCGCCCTCCGGCGACGCTCGGCGAAGTCCGCCTTCACCCGATCGATCGCGTCCAGCCCGCCGACCCACACGTCGCCGAAGGAGGCACGCAACAGGTCGCCGAGGTCTTCGGGCCCGAAGAGCCGCAGGTGGAACGGGTTCTCGAAGTCTGCGGGAGCGTTGGGGGTGAGGAAGAAGGCGGTGCCGGCGGCGGCGGTGACCCGGGCGAGCTCGGCAACGTGCACGGACGGATTGGAGAAGTGCTCGACGAGGTGCGACGAGCACACCGCGTCGAAGGCACGGTCCGCGAGGCCGAGGGCGAGCGCGTCCATCTGCGCGACGGAGAACGCCGGAGCCGGAGCCGGGGCCACGCGGCGACCGGGCTCCGCCGCGCCGTCGCAAGCGAGGCGACGCGCGGCCTCCGTCGCCTCGGGCGAGTAGTCGACGGCCATCACCTGGCGACCAGCGCCACAGAACCGCAGCGACTCGAAGCCCTCGCCGCAGCCGACATCGAGGACGCGGCCCGGGCCGAGCAGCTCTGCGACCGTCCGGTACCCGGCGTCGTGCAGTCCGAGCAGGGAGTCGGGGGTGGCGCCGCGCCGGGGGCGCTCGCCGGTCAGCCCACGCTGGTGACCTGGCCGCGTCGTCGTCACCGCTCCCGTCGCTCTCTCGCGCGGCCGCTCGCCGGCGCGCTGCCTACAGTACTCACCGACGTCGCTCCAGGCGGTGGGCGCCCGTGCCCACGAGTGGTGGCGCGCCACGCTCGGCTGAAGATGACGACCCGGACCCCGACCCCCGCGCTCGCTCCTCTCGCGCGCGCCGGAGGTCGGCTGCGGCTCGGAACGTACCGGCGGCGCCTCCTCCCCGGCGGGTCGCCTGCCGGCGCGCTGGAGCACCTCGCCCTCGCGGTGATCGCGTTCGTGCCGCTGCTGCTCGTCGAGCAGGGGATCGTCAGCTCGGACACGAAGACCTACCTCTACCTCGACCCGTCGCGCTTCCTCGGCCAAGTCGCTTCGATGTGGTACCCGACAGTCGCGCTGGGCACGGTCACGCATCAGTACATCGGCTACCTCTTCCCGATGGGGCCCTACTACGCGCTCGCCGCCGCGGTCCACCTCCCCATGTGGATCGCGCAGCGTCTGTGGCTCGGGGCGATCCTCTTCGGCGCCGGCGCCGGCGTCCTCTTTCTCTGCAGGACCCTCGCGGTCCGAGGTCCGGCCAGGTTCGCCGCCGCGCTCGCGTTCATGTGCTCGCCCTACGTCCTGCAGTACTCGGGCCGGATCTCGGTCATCCTCATGCCCTGGGCGGGGCTTCCCTGGCTCGTCGCGCTCACGGCCGCGGCGCTGCGCGAGCACCGGCGCCGCACGGGGAGCGACCTGGAGCCCGGCGCGCAGCCCGGCGC
>JBOGGB010000105.1:0-2206 GCA_050743605.1 Acidimicrobiales bacterium | reverse complement strand
GCCCGTCGGCTCCTTCAGCTGGTCCACGACGGCGACCTGCGGGCGACCACGACCGTCGAGGTCGTCCAGGAGCTCGCCCACGTCCGGGCGAGACGGCGACCCCGCGCCGAGGCCGCCGCTCGCGCGGCGGAGTACGCGGTCGGGCTCTCACCCCTGGTCCGTCCCGAGCGGGAGGACCTCCTCGAAGGTCTCGAACTGTTCGCCGGCTCCGAGGGCCTGGGGCCGTTCGACGCTGTGCTCGCCTCGACGGTCCGCCGGAGGGGATGGGCGCTTGCGTCGGCGGATCGGGCGTTCGGGCATGTCGTTGGCCTCGTCCATCTGGACCCCGCGTCGGCGACGTTCCTCGACCAGGTCCGCGCGGCCGGCTGAACGCCGAGGCGGCCCCTCCAGCGACGCGGCGCGTCGTCAGCCGGTCATCGCCCGCCGATCCGCACGCGCAGCTTGACCGGAGTCGGGCCGAGCTCGAAGTGCTCCCGGAGCCCGCGCTCCACGTAGCGGAGGTAGGTCTGGGGGAGGCGCCCCGTCGCGAACAGCGTGAAGGTCGGCGGGTCCGCAGCGCCCTGGACGCCGTAGCGGATGCGCGCGCCGGGGGCGGGGTGGGCCTCTTGGATGGCGCGCAGCGCCCGGTTCAGCGCGCCCGTCGGGACGCGCTGGTGGTACGCGTCGATGGCGGCGTGGAGCGCGGGGAGGATCTTGTGGACCCCTCGGCCGTGCATGGCACTCACCCGGAGCACCGGTGCCATCCCGAGGAAGGCGAGCCGCTCCCCCACCCCCGCCAGGACGTCCTCGCGGTCGCCGGTCGCCACCAGATCCCACTTGTTCAACACGATCACCGCGGGGCACCCCGCCGCGCCGATGCGCTCCGCCAGGCGCTGGTCCTGGTGCGTCGCGCCGACGGTCGCGTCGACGACAAGGAGGGCGAGCTCGGAGCGGTCGAGCGCGTCGAGCGCGCGGAGCGTCGAGTAGGTCTCTACGCCGTGGTCGGTCCGCGAGGGCCGCCGCATGCCTGCCGTGTCCACGAAGCACAGCGGGCCGTCTTCGGTCGTGATCACCGTGTCGATCGCGTCGCGGGTGGTGCCCGGCAAGTCGTGGACGATCGAGCGCTCCTCGCCGATCAAGCGGTTGAAGAGCGTCGACTTGCCGGCGTTGGGCCGCCCGACGAGGGCGACGCGCGGCACGGCGCCGGTATCGGAGTCGGTGTCGGCGTCCGGAGCTGTGTCGGCATCGGGCACGGTGTCGTTCTCGGGTGCGGTGTCGGTGCCGCGGCTCGCCAGCCGCTGGACCACCTCGTCCAAGAGGTCCCCCGTCCCCCGCCCGTGGAGCGCGCTGACCGCCCAGGGGTCGCCGGCGCCGAGCCGGAGCAGCTCCCAGGCCGCCGGCTCCCGCGAGGTGTCGTCCACCTTGTTCGCCACCAGCAGCATCGGCGTCCCGGACTTTCTCACCGCCCGCACCGTCCCCAGGTCCTCTTCGGTCGCCCCGACCGTCACGTCCACCACGAGGAGCACGAGGTCGGCACCTGCGAACGCACGCTCCGCCTGCGCGCTCACCTTCGCGTCGAGCGTGTCCCCCGCGGCGAGCCACCCACCGGTGTCGACCACCACGAAGGGCACCCCCGCCCACTCGGCGTCGAGCTCCTTACGGTCACGGGTCACTCCCGGCTGGTGTTCGACGACCGTCGCCCTGCGCCCGACGATGCGGTTCACGAGGGAGGACTTGCCCACGTTGGGCCGGCCCGCCACGACGACGACCGGGAGCGCGCTCCGGACCGGCGCAGCCGGTGAGCGCCGTGCTGCGCTCACGAGCCTGCGGCGAGCGCCTCGCGCAGCGACCGCCCGTCGGTCGGCACCACCTCGACGGCGCGCGGCAGGTCGGCGAGGGTCTTCCCGTCGAGGAACCTGCCCTCCGACAGGCACGCATCAGGAAGCAGGTAACGATGGTCCTCGGGCTCTGCCACGAGCGCCCGGGCGAGGTCGTGGCCGGTGAGCAGCCCCGCGACGCCGGTGTTCCCGCCGAAGAAGTCGTGCTCTACGGCGAGCACCCGTACGTCCGGCACCCCAGCCAGGAGCGGGGCGAGCACCTGCGCGCCGTAGGCACCGGTGAGCACCGTCGTGTGACGGCGCTCGCACGAAGCTGCGCCGTCGTAGGCCCCCGCGCCCTGCCGAGCATCACCGTCGGGGTCTCCGCGTCGCGGCGCGCGGTAGCCGGC
>JBOGGB010000104.1:0-2474 GCA_050743605.1 Acidimicrobiales bacterium | reverse complement strand
TCCATGCCCTGAGCGGCTACGCCAACGCCGTGCTCGACGGGACGATCCCCGCCGAGCGCGCAAGGGCCGTCGTCGACAGCCAGACTGAGCGGCTCTCCGTGCTCCTCGACGAGCTTGCAGAGCTCCGCCTCCTGGGCGACCAGCGCCAGCCCGAGATAGAACGCGTCGAGCTCCACCTCCTCGTGTCGCAGGTGGTGACGGACCTCGCCACATCCGCTGTTCAGGTCCACATACACCGTCACTTAGGCCGCGTCGCGGTCCGCAGCGACGCCCATCTCATCCGAACGGTCGTCCAGAACCTCCTCACCAACGCCATCCGATTCACGCCCGAAGGCGGCTCGGTCGACGTGGCGACGCGGCGATCTGGTCATAAGGCCGTCGTGAGCGTGAAGGACACCGGTCCAGGGATCGCACCCGAGCACCAGCGACGCGTCTTCGACCGCTTCTACCGTGCCGAGGCTGCCAGGGACCGCGTCCAGGGCGGGACCGGGCTCGGTCTCGCGATCGCGCAGCGCGCCGCGCAGCAGATCGGAGGGCGCATCGAGCTCTACTCCGCCGCCGGTGAGGGGTCGGAGTTCAGGCTGGTCCTCCCGCTCGCAGGTCCCAGACGTGACGGTGGTCCTGGCGGAGTCGCTACGGAGCCTTAACCGTTCCATAACTCCGAGTGGGGAAGATAGAGATTGAAAGGAGGCACGCAGGCCGCACACCAACCAACGGCCCGCACTCGATATGACCTACCTAACTTACCTGGTTCCCCTATGCATCCTCGGAGCCATCGTCGCAATTGTCCCACTGCTCGTCGGGATGGTGCTCCAGTACCGAGCCGAGTCCAAAGGGGAGACGGCTAGCCCGGCGAAGATCGCGGAGCTGAACATCCGCGAGACGCGACGAGATATCGAAGACCGGTTCTCCAAGTCCGCGTAGCGCGCGTCCCGAGTCACGCTCCGGGTGAGCGCGATCCTTGGAGGCCGCCGCGCCGACGTGGCGGGGGGTCCGTGCGGCCCCTCGCCCGCCGGTCTGCTGGGTACGAACCGAGGAACTTCACCTCGAGGAGGCTCTCACGCAGATCGGCCAGGCAGCCGGCGACCGGTGGATCGCTCACGTGGCCCTCGAGCTCGATCGCGAAGCAGTACTCGCCCAGGCCCTGCCGGGTGGGGCGCGACTCGAGCGCGGTGAGGTTGATGGCGCGCTCGGCGAACTTGCCGAGGACGGCGTACAGGCTCCCCGGACGGTCAGCATCCTGGAAGCAGACAATGCTCGTGCGATCGTGGCCGGTCGGTGAGGGAACCCGGCCCGGCGCCACCGCGACGAAGCGCGTCTGGTTCCCGCCGAAGTCCTCGACGCTCTCTGCGAGCAGGTCGAGCCCGTAGAGCTGCGCTGCCAAGCGCGAGCCGATGGCCGCGGTGTGGCGGTCCGGGCTCACTGCGAGCATCCGGGCCGCGTCCGCCGTCGAGCTAGCGGCGATCGTCTCTGCGTGGGGTAGGTGCTCAGCCGTGAAGTGCCGGCACTGGGCGAGCGCGACCGGGTAGGACACCAGCCGGGTCACCTCCTCGATCGTCGCGCCTCGGGGCGCCATGAGATGGAGGCTCACGTCGAGGATCACCTCTCGCTGTATGAGCAGGTCGACGTCGAAGATGAGAGCGTCGAGCGTGTCCCGTACGACGCCGTCGATGGCGTTCTCTATCGGGACGAACCCGATCTCCGCGCGACCCGAGCTCACTGCCTCCAGGACCTCGCCGATAGTTCCCATCGGCTGGACCGATCCGCTCGCGTAGTCCTCCTGGGTGAGCAGTGCCTCCTCGGTGAAAGTGCCCGGCGGCCCAAGGAAGGCGAGCGTCGCTTCGGGGTGGGTCGCAGAGGCGTCCATGCCGGGGCAGGATAGTGAACCGAGATGGACGAGCTCTCACTGCGTCAGCTGCTGGTCGACGTCTCGAAGGGTACGTGTGACCCCGACGAGGCCGTTCGCCAGCTCCGCCGGCTGCCCTACGCGGATCTCGGTTTCGCGCGCGTAGACCACCATCGGTCAATACGCCAGGGCTTCCCCGAGGCGGTCTACGGCCCCGGGAAGAGCCCCGAACAGTGCGCCAGGATCGTTGCGGAGCTGTTGCGGGCCTCGACAGGGCCGGTGCTCCTCACGCGCGCGCAGCCCGAGCAGGTGGGTGTTGCGTGCTCGGCGGCGACTGCCGGCGGGTTCGAGGAGCCCGTGGTGACGGCGGGGGCCGGGGCGGCGGGGGCCGGGGCGGCGGGCAGTTCCTATGGGACGCTGGGTGCCGCGGGGCTGGCGACGGTCGTGTGGCGGGGAGCGACGGGACGCGACGGCAGGGTGCTCGTCCTCACCGCCGGGACTGCCGATCTCCCTGTCGCAGCGGAGTGCGTCGCCGTTCTCCGAGCGCTCGGGTTCGCCCCCTCGATGCTCGTCGACTGCGGGGTGGCCGGCGTACACCGCCTGCTCGCGTCGGTGGACGAGCTCGCTT
>JBOGGB010000103.1:0-1567 GCA_050743605.1 Acidimicrobiales bacterium | reverse complement strand
CCTCGGCGCCGCCCTCGCCGCCGCCGAGCACGGCATCGACGTCGCCGACCTCGACTGGCGCCGCGGCCTCGTCCACGACCTCGCCGCCTCCCAACGCCTCGGCCACCTTGTCGGCCTCAACGGCTTCTTCTGTGCCCTTCTGCGTGCTGCTCGCACCCGGCCAGGGTGCCGACTCGACGAGTGGTGGTCCGAACGGCACTGCTCGCGCGAGTGGGGCGAAGTCGTCCGCCCCGACGGCTAAGCCGTCTGGACCGACCAAGGCACCACCCTCCCGTTCCTCTACGAGCACGACAACGGCACCGAACGCCTCGCCCGCCTCGCCCAAAAGCTCGACGGCTACGCCCGGCTGGCCTCCGAAGCCGGCCACCCCAACTGGGTCCTCGGCCCGCTCGGCGCCGCCCTGGTCGCCGCCGAGCACGGCATCGATGTCGCTGACCTCGACTGGCGCCGCGGGCTTGTGCATGATCTCGCCGCCTCCCAGCGCCTCGGCCACCTAGTCGGCCTCAACGGTTTCTTCACCGCCCTCCTCCGTGCCGCCCGCACCCGGCCCGGCTGCCATCTCGACGAGTGGTGGTCCGAACGGCACTGCTCGCGGGAGTGGGGCGAAGTCGTCCGCCCCGACGGCTACGCCGTCTGGACCGATCAAGGCAGCACCCTCCCGTTCCTCTACGAGCACGACAACGGCACCGAGCGCCTCGCCCGCCTCGCAGGCAAGCTCGACGGCTACGCCCGCCTCGCCGCCGAAGCCGGCCACCCCAACTGGGTGCTCTTCACCTTCCCCGGCCCCCGCCGCGAAGCCGACGCCCGCCGTGTCCTCACCCACCCCGCCGTCCCAGTCGCCACCGCCGCCCGCACACCCGGGTTCGCTCCCGACACCGCCGTCTGGCAGCCCGTCACCGGCGGCAGTCCCCGGCTCACCCTGGCCCAGCTGGCCCACGCCGCCTGGAGGTAGCACTGACCGACAGCACCACCGGATCCCTGACCAACAAACTCGCCGCCGGAGCCGCCGGGCTCATCATGCTGGTCGTGCTCCTCGCCGCCGCAGCCGGAGCCGGTGTCTCGTCGCTGCTCACCGGCGGCGACAGCTTCGCCAGCGGCGTCGCCCACGACATCATGTCCGCAGCCAGCCTCCTCGACTATCAACAAGCCGCTTCCACCTGCCCCGGCCTGCCCTGGACGGTCCTCGCCGCCATCGGCACCGTCGAGTCCAACAACGGCACCTCCACACTCCCCGGGGTCCAATCCGGCGCCAACTCGGCCGGCGCCGAAGGGCCGATGCAGTTCGAGCCGGCCACCTTCGCCGAATACGACACCCCGATCCCGCCCGGTGGCGCCGACCCGCCCAGCCCCTACGACCAGCTCGACGCCGACTACGCCGCCGCCCGAGACCTCTGCGCCAACGGCGCCCGCAACGGGACCAACCTGCCCGCCGCGGTGTTCGATTACAACCACAGCGGGAGCTACGTGGCTGAGGTGCTCGACCTCGCCCGCTCCTACGGTGAGACCGACGCCCAGACGATCGCGACGGAAACCGCCGGGCCCATCGCGGTCGACTGGGCGCTCGCGC
>JBOGGB010000102.1:0-5297 GCA_050743605.1 Acidimicrobiales bacterium | reverse complement strand
CCACTACATGATGGGCGGCGTGCGCGTGGACCCAGAGAGCCAGGCGGCGACCGTCCCGGGGCTCTTCTCCGCGGGTGAGGTCGCGGGGGGCATGCACGGCGCCAACCGCCTGGGCGGGAACTCGCTGTCGGACCTCCTCGTCTTCGGGCGGCGCGCCGGCATGGGTGCGTCCGACTTCGCCGAGGCGCGCGAGGGGGAGGCCACGGTGGAGGCTGCGCAGGTCGACGCGGTGGTCACCGACGCGCTCGCCCCCTTCGGACGCGACGGTGGCGAGAGCCCCTACGCCCTCCACGAAGAGCTCCAGCAGACGATGCAGACGCTCGTCGGCATCATCCGCACGGGCGCCGAGCTCGAAGAGGCGCTCGGCAAGCTCGGCGAGCTGCGCGACCGCACGGCGAAGCTCACGGTCAGCGGCGGCCGCGCGTACAACCCCGGGTGGAACCTCGCCACCGACCTGCCGTCCCTGCTCACCGTCTCCACTGCCGTCACGCAGGGCGCGCTCGCCCGCCGGGAGAGCCGTGGTGCCCACACCCGCGACGACTACCCCGACCCCGACCTCGACCTCGCCAAGGTGAACTTCGTCCAGCGCCAGACCGACCAGCGCGGCCTCGCGGCGCCGATCCACCTCGGCCCGGAGCCGTTGCCCGAGATGCCGCCGGAGCTCCGAGAGCTTCTCGAGGAAGGACACTGATGACCGACGTGACGCCCGAGGACCTCCCGCCCGAGCACGACGAGCCGACCGTCACGCTTCGGGTGTGGCGCGGCGACGCGACCGGCGGCGACCTCGTCGACTACACGCTGCCGGCGAACGAGGGAGAGGTGGTGCTCGACGTCGTCCACCGGGTCCAGGCGACGCTGGCGCCGGACCTCGCCTGCCGCTGGAACTGCAAGGCCGGCAAGTGCGGCTCGTGCTCCTCGGAGATCAACGGCAAGCCCAGGCTCATGTGCATGACCCGGGTGGACGAGCTGCCCGAGGGACCGATCACGGTGACCCCGATGCGGACGTTCCCGATCCTGCGCGACCTCGTGACCGATGTCAGCTTCAACTACGAGGTCGCGAAGCGCGTCCCGGCCTTCTCGCCGGCCCCACCGGGCCCCGACGGCTACCGGATGCAGCAGGTGGACGTCGAGCGCGGGCAGGAGTTCCGCAAGTGCATCGAGTGCTTCCTGTGCCAGGACGTCTGTCACGTGATCCGCGACCACGAGGAGAACAAGGAGCAATACGCGGGACCGCGGTTCTTCATCCGCCTCGCGGAGCTCGAGATGCACCCGCTCGACACGAACGACAGGCGTGAGCTCGTGCGCCAGCGCATGGGGATCGGCATGTGCAACATCACCAAGTGCTGCACGGAGGTGTGCCCGGAGCACATCAAGATCACCGACAACGCGATCATCCCGCTGAAAGAGCGCGTGGTCGACTCGTCCTACGACCCGGTCGCGTGGCTCGGGCGCAAGATCCTCCGCCGCCAGAAGCGCTCGGCGGGGGAGGCTGCCACCGCGGCGTCGCGCTGACGCGGGCCGTCCGAATGCGCCTCTACTCCGAGGAATGGGTCGCCGCCTTCAACGAGGCCGTGGAGGGCCCTGTGACCGAGGGCCCTGTGACCGAGGGCCCTGCCACCGAGGGCCCTGCCACCGAGGGCCCTGCCACCGGGGGCCCTGCCACCGAGGGCCCTGCCACCGAGGGCCCTGCGTTCCGGATGCTGCAGATCGTCGGCGGAGGGCCCGAGGGGACGGTGCGCGTGGCACTTTGCGCAGGCACAGGCCGTCTCAGCATGGAGCGGGAGCCCGGTGACGATCCGGCGCCCGACGTCACCGTGTCGATGCAGTTCGACGACGCGATCGCGCTGGCGCGCGGCGGGCTCGATCCGGCGGCGCTCCTGGCCGCCGGCAGGGTGAAGGTCCGGGGCGATCTGTCGGTCCTGGTCAGGGGCCAGTCGCTGCTTGCCGAGGCGGTCCGGCGCCTCGAACCACTGTCCGACCGGACCACCACCTAGGTAATCTCTGCGTGACCGCCCGTCACCGGCGGGCTCGAGCAGCGGGAGGCGAGCAGTGCACCAGCCGATCGACGATCACTTCCTCCTCCGGTACCGCCAACTCCTCGACGCCGAGGACGAGGCGTTCGACGAGGTGGAGCACGCGTGCGAGGAAGGGAACCGCTCGCACTTCGATGCAGAGATGGTCGTCTGGCAGGACACGGTCGCCAGGAAGCTGCACTTCCTCTCGAGCGCCGGAATCGAGATCCCCCTCAGCGGCGCGACCGCCTGAGCGCGCCCAGGAGGCCGGCTCAGCCGAGAAGGCCCATCGCTTCGACCTCTCTCCGCTCGGAGAGGAGCTCCTCGGTCGTCACCCGGATGCGCTCGGCGGCGAACACGTCGTGCACGAACCCTTCCGCGACCGACCATCCTCCGCGCCCGTCGGCGCGGACCGGTAGGCCGAACTGCAGCCCTTCGGGTACGCCGTACTCGCCCGAGCTCACCACTGCCACCGAGACGCAGTCCCCTTCGGGGGTGGCCGTGCGCAACGCGGCCACCGTGTCGATCGCCGCGTTGGCGGCGGACGCGGCGGAGGACGCGCCGCGGGCCTGGATGATCGCCGCGCCGCGCGTCTGCACCGTGGTCAGGAACTCGCTCTCCAGCCAATCGCGGTCCGAGACGACCTCGGGCACCGGGCGACCTGCGATCCGAGCGTTCCGGAAGTCGGGGTACTGCGTCGAGGAGTGGTTGCCCCAGATCGCGAGGTTCGTGACCGTGGAGACCGGGACCTCGGCGCGCCGTGCGAGCTGGCTCTTCGCGCGGTTCTCGTCGAGCCTGGTCATCGCGAACCAGCGGTCCGCGGGCACCTCGGAGGCATTCGAGCGCGCGATGAGGCAATTCGTGTTGCAGGGGTTGCCGACGACGAGGACTCGGACGTCGGGCGCCGCGTGGCTCGCGATCGCCCGGCCCTGCGGCTGGAAGATCCCCCCGTTCACGGAGAGGAGGTCGCCCCGCTCCATGCCGGCCTTACGGGGCACAGATCCGACGAGGAGCGCCCACGAGGCCCCGTCGAACGCGGTCTTCAGGTCCGAGGTGGCGACCACGTCGTCGAGCAGCGGGAAGGCGCAGTCGTCGAGCTCCATGACCACCCCTTCGAGCGCGTGCATGGCGGGCTCGATCTCGAGCAGGCGGAGGACCACGGGCTGGTCCGGGCCGAGCAGCTGGCCGGACGCGATCCGGAAGAGCAGCGAGTAGCCGATCTGCCCGGCTGCGCCCGTGACCGCGACGTGCAGGGGGGGAGCTGAGGCCATGACCTGCACGTTACCCGTCGCCGCTCGCGCCCTTCGAGGCGGCGGGGGCGCCGGCTGGCGGCGCCGCCCCGGACGTGGTGATCTTGACCGTGACCAGATCGACCATCATCTACACCCACACCGACGAGGCGCCGGCGCTCGCCACGTGCTCGCTCCTTCCCATCGTGCGCGCTTACGCCGCCGCCGCGGGTGCCACGGTCGAGGTGCGGGACATCTCGCTCGCCGGCCGCATCCTCGCGGCCTTCCCCGACCGCCTCGAGGCCGGCCAGCGCGTCCCTGACGCGCTCTCGGAGCTGGCGGCGCTCACCGGCAGCCCCGACGCCAACATCATCAAGCTGCCCAACATCTCGGCATCGGTGCCACAGCTGCGAGATGCCGTCGCAGAGCTCCGCACGCAGGGGTACGTCCTTCCTGACTACCCGGAGAGCCCCTCGACCCCAGAGGAGCGCGACGTGCGGTGCCGCTACGACGCGGTCAAGGGCAGCGCCGTCAATCCGGTCCTTCGGCAGGGCAATTCCGACCGGCGCATCCCGCCCCCCGTGAAGAACTACGCCCGGGCGCACCCGCACCGGATGGGCGCGTGGACTTCGGGGTCGAAGACCGACGTGGTCTCGATGGACGCAGACGACTTCCGGCACACCGAGACGTCGGCCGTGATCTCAGGAGCCCGCTCCCTGCGGATCGAGCTGGTGACCGGCGACAGCGAGGTCCGGGTGCTGGCCGACGACGTCACGGTGGAGGAAGGCGAGATCGTCGACGCGGCGGTCATGCGGGTCGCCGCACTGCAGCGGTTCGTCGCAACCCAGGTGGCACGGGCGAAGGAGGAAGACCTCCTCTTCTCCGTCCATCTCAAGGCCACGATGATGAAGGTCGCCGACCCCATCGTCTTCGGCCAGGTGATCCGGGCGTTCTTCCCAGTGACGTTCGCCCGCCACGGCGACGCGATCACCGCGGCCGGCCTGAACCCGGCAGACGGGTTGGCCAGCCTCTACGAGGGGCTCGCCTCCGCACCCGCCGGAGCGGAGATCCTGGCCTCCTTCGCCGAGGAGACCGCCGAGCGCCCCCGCCTCGCCATGGTCGACTCCGACCGGGGCATCACGAACCTCCACACGCCCAACTCGATCATCATCGACGCCTCGATGCCGGCGATGATCCGGAGCTCCGGGCACATGTGGGGGCCCGACGGAGAGGAGGCCGACACGCTCGCCGTCGTCCCGGACAGCAGCTACTCGGACGTCTACAAGGTCTTCGTCGACGACTGCCGGGCGAACGGCGCGCTGGACCCCCGGACGATGGGCTCCGTGCCGAACGTCGGGCTCATGGCCCAGGCGGCCGAGGAGTACGGCAGCCACGACACCACCTTCGAGATCGCCGCCGCCGGCAGCGTCCGGGTCGTCGACTCCTCCGGCACGGCGCTCCTCGAGCAACCGGTCGCGCCGGGGGACATCTTCCGGCTCTGCCGGACCAAGGACGTGGCGGTGAAGGACTGGGTGCAGCTCGCGGTCCGCAGGGCACGGGCGACCGGAGACCCGGCCCTCTTCTGGCTCGACGCGACGCGGCCGCACGACGCCGCGCTGATCGAGAAGGTCCGAGCCGCGCTGGAAGACGAGGACACCGAGGGTCTGTCGCTCGAGATCATGGCGCCGGGCGCGGCCACGGACCACTCGCTCGAGCGGATCCGGCGGGGGGAGAGCACGATCTCGGTGATCGTCAACAACGCCTCGGTCCTCGGATGGCGGGCCCAGGCCGGCCAGGCGCACTACGCCGCAGCGAAGGCCGGGGTGATGGCCCTCACCCGTTGCAGCGCGGTGGAAGCCGCTGCCCACAACGTGCGCGTCAACGCCGTGGCCCCGAGCCTCGCCGAGCACCCGTTCCTCAACAAGGTCATGGCCGACGAGGAGCTGGCCGAGCTCCGCCGGCGCGAGGTGTTCGGCAGGGGGGCGGAGGTGTGGGAGGTGGCCAACGTGATCGCCTTCTTGGCCAGCGAGTACGCCACCTTCATGACGGGCGAGGT
>JBOGGB010000101.1:0-5707 GCA_050743605.1 Acidimicrobiales bacterium | reverse complement strand
GAAGTCCACCGGGCGGCGATTGTCGGGGTCCACCAAGCTCAGGTCCCACAGCTCGCCTCCCTGGTAGATGTCGGCCACGCCGGGACAGGTGAGCAGGAGCGCAGTCTGGACCAGCGAGTTGCGCCGGCCGCGCTCGACGAGGGCGCTCGAGCGGAGGAACTCTTCGAGCGCGCGTACGAAGATCCCGTCTCGGAGGACGTCACGGGTGAACCGGGCCAACGCGTCGTCGTAGTCGGGGTCGGGGTCGCTCCACGACGTGTAGACCTTGGCCTCCTTGCTGGCCTTGGCCATGAACGCCGCGACCCTCTCGGTCTCGATCGGCCAGGCGCCGACCACCACCTGGTAGAGGAGGTACTCGGTATTGCGATCGGGCCAGCTCGAGCGACGGTGCCGGTCGTTGTGCGCCGCCCACGCCCACACTGCCTCGCCCCAGCGCTCTGGGATCCCCGAGAGCGCGTCGAGGCGGGCGCGCACGTCGGCGCTGCGCTTGGTGTCGTGCGTGGACAAGGTGAGCATCGCTTCGGGCCAGCGCACGGCCGCCTCCAACGTGTCGTGGTGGAATGCGCCGACCGGGCGCCCGAACGTTCCGGGGTCGCCACCGACCTCGTTCAGCGACGTCAGGCGGTGGTAGCGATAGAAGGCGGTGTCCTCGACGCCCTTCGCCATCACCGGAGCGGTCACCTGCTGCAGTCGCCGGGCGAACTCTGCTTCCTCGGCCCCGCGGTGCATGCCGAGCGCGAGCTCGCCGAGGAAGTCGAGGAGCTCGGTGTCGAGATCCGGCCGGCATCGGCGGGCAGCCTCTAGCGCCCTTCCGACTCTGCCTTCGTCCTCGGGCGACGCTGGCCGAGAGGGGACCACGTAGGTGCGGTACACGTCGAAGTGCGCCACGAGCTCCTCGAGGGCGTCTCGGAGCTCACGGCGGGTGTGGTCGCGCTGGCGGCGGTACCGGTCGCAGATCGAGGCGAGCCGCAGACTGAGCCGCCCGACCTCCACGGAGAGCTCGCCGTCCATGATCTCGAGCTTCGCCCGGTGGACCACCTCGTCCCAAGAGCTGGTCTCTCCGGAGAATTCCTCGTACAGCGACGTCATGGACCCTTCGGAGCCGGGATCGACCAGCAGGTTGTCCACCCGGCTCGAGAAGTCGTAGCCGGTGGTCCCGGCGACCGGCCACGCCGGGAGCTCCTCGCAAGGCTCCAGGATCTTCTCGACGACCGTGAAGGCCCCTCGGGCGGCACGGGAAAGGCGGTCGAGATAGCCGGCGGGATCGGAGAGCCCGTCGATGTGGTCGACGCGCAGCCCTTGCACCGTCCCGTCCGACACCAGCTCGAGGACCAAACGATGGGTGAGCTCGAAGACGTGGGGGTCCTCGACCCGGACGCCCACGAGGGAGTCGATGTCGAAGAACCGTCGGTAGTCCAGCTCCTCGCTCGCCGTACGCCAGTACGCCAGGCGGTAGTTCTGCCGCCGCAGGAGCTCGTCCACGCGCTCGAGGTCCGCGTTCAGCGCAGACACCTCGGCATCGACGGTCTGTGCGAGGGCCGGGTCGTCACGGCATGCTCGAGCGAGACGCGCGAGGAGCGCTTCCTTGCGCTCGTGGCGGGTGCGGACCGCCTCCCGCCCCGTCGCCTGGGCCGGAGGCAGCTCGGAGAGCCCTTCTGCGATGGCGGCCAGGGTGGCCGAGCCCGCCCTGCGTCCCGCACGTCCGAGGAGCCCGTCGAGCGTGCGCGGGGAGATCGGGAGCTCGTGACCCTGGTACGCGACGACGAACCGGCCGACGCGGTGCACGACGCGGACCTCGCCGGACTCGAGGACCCGTCCGATGTGGTCGCCGAGCACCGGGACGAGCACCAAGTAGTTGCCGGCTTCCCAGTCGATGTCGAACACCGGTGCGAAGCGGCTGGCGGGCCCGTTCTCGAGCACGTCCCACCACCAGGAGTTGCTCTCGGGATCCGCGGCCATATGGTTCGGGACGACGTCGAGCAGCTGGCCAAGGCCCGCCCCGCGCAGCGCACCGGTCATGCGCGCGTGGCCGGCGCCACCGCCGAGCTCGTGGTCTAGTCGGGTGGGGTCCGTGACGTCGTAGCCGTGCTTGCTGCCAGGTGCCGACTGAAGGTAGGGGGAGCAGTAGAGGTGGGTCACCCCGAGCTCCGCCAGGTACCCGGCGGTCGACGCGGCGGCGTCGAAGTCGAAGCCGGCGTGCAGCTGGACACGGTAGGTGGAGGACGCCGCGCCCACCTTCGGACTACTTGGGCCACTGACCGTCACGGAAGGGAACTACCCGCGCGCCCCTGCGGCGACGCCGAAGAGACCGTGCGGGGTCACCGTGTCCGTAGTGTCCGTCGTCGGGTCACCCTTGCCCGTCACCCTTGCAGAGCAGCGACGAGAGCACGGCGTCCAACTCCGCCGGCGAGGCCGCGGGATCCGCGGCTTCGCGGGGAGCTCGCCAGCCGACGAAGCCGTCGGGACGCACGAGCACCGCCCCGGACGACGAGACACCGTAGGCGTCGAGGAAACGTCGGTCCGGATCGCCGAGCCGGTCGCTCCCGACGGCGTGCTGCGCGATGGGGAGGGAGTGCTGCTCGGCCGCGAACGTCGCCGCTTTCTGCCACGCCCCGCCGTCCGGCCCCGTCAAAAGGACGAACTCCTGGCCGAACAGGTCGAGCGTCGAGATCGTTCGGCCGTCGCGGACGAGGCGCACGTGCGGAGCTCGGGATCCCGCGCGGCCCCTGGGAGGATGCTCGCACAGGGTGGGGGAGTCCTCGTCGGCGGGGAGGACCGCCCTGGAGTTGTAGCGGTACCCGACCTCCAGGCTGAAGTCGTCGACGATCGGCTCCATCCCGTCGGTCCCGAGGTACGGGGCGACGCGGGCTACGTAGCGCGAGTAGGACTGCTCGACGGTGAACCGGCCCACGGGCCGGCGTTCTTCGTCGTAGGTGTCCGCCAAAGCAGGACCGGCGATGCCCTTCAGCACGAACGCGAGCTTCCACGCCAGATTGTGGACGTCATGGATCCCGGTGTTGCCGCCGAAGCCGCCGTTCGGCGGCATCACGTGCGCCGAGTCACCGGCCAGGAAGATCCGGCCGTCTTGATAGCGCTCGGCGCTGTCGGCAACGGCCCGCCACTTCGCGATGTCCTCGATCTCGACCGGGATATCCGGGACGCCGATGGCCGCACGGAGCAGCTCGAGCGCGCGCTGCTCGTCGATCGTATCGGCGCAGTTGGCCCACGGGGCCGAAGGGTACGCGGCGATGACCTCGGGACGCGAGGTGTCGCCGACGAGATTGACCACGAGGAACCCGCAGTTGCCCGTGCGATCGAGGCGGAAGAAGCCACGCAGCACGGGATTGGTGACGTAGTGGACTCCCTCGTTGCGTCCCTGGAGGATCGGGCCGAGATCGGTCAACGCCTTGAAGTAGATCGTGACGCTGTTGGAGAGCAGCCCGTGGCCGCGCATCGCGATGCCGAGCTGCTCGCGTACGCTGCTGCGGTTCCCGTCTGCCGCGATCACGTACCGCGCTCGGATCCGCTGTGTCGTGCCGTCCTTGCGATCACGGATCGTCGCAGTGACGCCCTCGTCGTCTTGCACGAGCGAGGCGCACTCGCAGTCGTACCGCAATTCCGCGCCCAGCTCCGCGGCCCGTTCCCGGAGTATTGGCTCGAGAGCGTCCTGATTGATGAACAGTCGTGTGGTGGGGCTGAACTCGGCCACCCCGGCGTTCAGGTCCGGAAAGTAGCTGGCGATCTCCTTTCCCGCCAGCGACTCGACATTGTTGATCCCGCCGTTCGGCGGATACTGCTCCTCGGACTTGCGCCGGACCTGCTCTTCGAGCCCGGCGGCACGAAGGATCTCGACCGTGCGCAGGTTGAAGTGTCCGGCCCGCGGGTGGATGGCGGTGCCGCCGTGCCGCTCGGTGACGAGGCAGTCCACCCCGTGCATTCGAAGCAGCAGGGCGGCGGAGAGGCCGACCAGGCTGCCCCCCACGACGAGGACGTCGACGTCCTCGCCGTCGTGGTCGCGGCTCGGTGATTGCTTCATCGTTCCTCCCACCTCGACGGCGAGCCCGACGCCGGAGTGTCCGACGCCGGAGCGCCGGACGTCAACAGCCCGGCAGCCGGTGCGCACCCAGGCTGGTCAGACTTCGACCACCGTCTCGTACTCGGGAATGCTCCCCACGGCATCCTCGAAGAGGCCGTGGCTGCGCATCCAATCCTGAGAGCGCTCGTACATTTCCTGAGTGTAGGGTAGAAATACAACCCGCTCTCCCGGCCCGAACCCCCGGATGTCGATCCGATCGTGGAACCGGGGCGGGATCTCGTCCAGGTAGTGGTGCTTGTACCTCTCGGGTTCGAGATCGAGGTCCAACTGGGCACGCCGGAGCGCCGTGAAATATCGCTCGACGTCGCGGCGATCTATGTTGCCGTCGAAGAGGAACGCGGCCATGAACGTGCTGTCCGCGACCTTGCGACAACCGAGCTGCTCCACCAGGTACGTCGCGGAGCCCCATATGGCAGCGGCCTGGACCTTGCCGTCCAGCAGGGCGTCCACTCGGTCGTAGGGCATCCCGATGAACCCGAGCTTGACCGCCGAAGGCTCGAGAAACGCCTCGAGCGCCTGGATCGTCGAGAAGTGGCTCCCGGAGTGGAACCCGACTGCCACCTCGACCCCGGCCAGATCGCCCGGACCGCTCGCTGCCGATCCCGGGTGCACGTAGATCGCGCTCGGGATCACCGAGTAGGCATGGCCCCACATCCTCCCGTACGAGTCCACTGCTGCCTGGTTGACCGCCCAGTGGCATGCACAGCTCATGTCGCTCTTGCCGCGCCCTTTGGACCGGTAGAGCTCATACGCGCCCGTCCGGACGCCACCCGTGCCGACGGTCACGCTCTGGTCGGCGTTCTGGAGCAGCACGACGTCGAACTCGTAGTCCAGGCCTTCGTCGGCGAAGTAGCCCTTCTCGGCTGCGATCCAGTCCTGCAAGCGGCCATGAGAAACGATCCTGAAGCGTCCCACCACACCCTCCTTTCCGAGATGGTCGAGTGTCGCGCCAAGGCTCGGCTCGATCAACCGCTCGGGACCTCCGAGGCGGCCAGCTGCGCCTCCAGCGCCTCCAGGCGGCGGCGCGTCTCACGGTCGTGGGTCCATCTTTCCGTGACATCCCTCAGGATCGCCATGACGTGGGTCACCCGGTCACCCTCTCGGAGCAGGGTGATGCTGAACTCGACCGAGATCGTCTTCCCGGCGGAAGTGGTCGCCGGGACGGCAAGCAGGTCGTCTTCTCCGTAGCGGGTCGTTCCGCGCTCCATCGCGTCCGTGAACCCCTCGCCGTGCCGATCTCGCAAGCGTTCGGGGATGATCGGGTCGAGGGCGCCTCCGATCATCTCGTGCGCCTGGTAGCCGAAGATCCGCTCGGCGCCATGGTTCCAGTAACAGACGACCCCGTTCCCGTCGAGGGCGACGATGGCGTCTGGCGCCGCCGCCGCCGCCTCGGCGACGATGCTCTGGTCGAAGCCGCTCACGAAGCCGTCGGGACGAGGTCGTCCACCTCGGCCGCCTCTTCGCAAGTCAGCTGCCAGCTGCCGGCCGACACGTTCGCAGCTACCTGCTCGGGCGTGGTCGCTCCGGCGACGACCGAGGCCACCGTCGGTTCGGCGGCGAGCCATGCGAACGCGAGGTCGAGGAGAGGGTGACCGTGCTGCGCAGCCCACG
>JBOGGB010000100.1:0-7188 GCA_050743605.1 Acidimicrobiales bacterium | reverse complement strand
GCAGATCGGGCCGTTCCTCGTCTCGGACCTGCTGCTCATGAACGGCTCCGATCATCTCCCCCCCCAGCCGAGGCTCGGTCGCGTCGTCGCCGAGGCCAACGCGCTCCAAGACGACCTGCACTTCGAGATCACCTCGCTCCCGGAGTATCTCGCCGGCACCTCGACCGACGGGCTCACGACCTGGCGAGGCGAGCTCCGCTCCGGCGCGCGGGCGAACGTGCTCATGGGCGTGACCTCGAACCGCGTCGACGTGAAGCGCGCTGCAGCGACCACCGAGCGCGAGCTCGAACGCCGTGCCGAGCCTTATGCCGCGCTGTTCCTCCCGCCGGCCTCGTGGCCAGGCGCACAGCTCGACGTCGCCTGGAAGGAAGTCGTCCGGAACGCCGCCCACGACTCGATCTGCGCATGCTCGGCGGACGAGGTCGTCGACGAGGTGCTGCAGCGATTCGCGTCTGCCCGCGCGATCGCCAGCGACCTCGCGGCACGAGCCCTGCTCGCCCTCGCGACGTCGATGGACGCTCCTGGACCGGTCGTCGTGAACCCTTCCGCCCGTCCACGTTCCGGCGTCGTCGAGGTCGTCGTCTCCGACGTCGTGAGCTCGGCCGACGGATCTCTCACCTACGCGGACGCGGAGGTCCAGGTCGTCTCCGAGCGCGCGGGGCTTCCCGGGACGCTCACCCTCGACGCCCAGACGGTTCGCACGATCCTGGGCATGATCGACGGCACGCGGCTCGATGCCGACGCATGGGTCCAGGACGTCGCGATCCACGAGGACGACACGGGCATCGACGTGACGGTCCGGATCGGACCGGACGAGCGACCGGAGCTGCCCATTGCCGAGGCGCGCGAGGACCTGCTGGCGCGGATCGGCGCGCGGCCGACGGCACCCGTTCGCGTGCGCCTCGACCAGCGGCCAATCCGCAGGATCGCGGCCCGGGTGGGGCCGGTGCCCGGGTTCGGCTGGCGGTCCTTCGAGCCGTCGCCACTGGGGCATCGGGTGTCGGTCGACGAGGTGACAGGCGAGGTCGTGCTTGGGAACGACCTCCTCACCGTGCGCATCGACCCGCATGACGGCACCTTCTCCATCGGGGACCTCGCAGGGTTCGGCCGGCTCTTCGACGGGGGCGATCTCGGCGACTCCTACAACTACTCCCCCCCTGCGAGCGACCTGGTGGTGGACGTGCCCGAGTCCGTGGCGGTGGAGATCGCCGAGCGAGGCCCAGTCCGCGGACGCGCCGTCCTCACCTCTCGCTACCAGTGGCCCGACCACGCCGAGGCCTCGTCACAGCGACGAGTGGGCTCCCACGACGTCGAGGTGACGACGACTCTCGAGGTGCACGCCGACGACCCGACGCTTCGGGTGACGACGAGCTTCGTGAATCCCTCGCGGGATCACCGGGTACGTGTCCACCTCCCTCTCCCGGAGCCCGCGACCTGCTCGCTCGCGGAGTCCGCCTTCGGCGCTGTCGAGCGCGGCCTCGACACCGAGGGGCGTCCCGACGAGCTCGGCCTACCGACTTTCCCGGCCCGCCGTTTCGTCCGCTCCGGCGGGCTCACCGTCGTCCACGACGGCGTCACCGAGTACGAGCTCGTGGACGTGACCGGGACCGGCGAAGGTGCGAGGGCGCACACGCTGGCGCTCACGGTGCTGCGATCGACGGGAATGTTGTCCCGTCTCGGCATGGCGTACCGTCCCTTCCCTGCAGGACCGCTCACCCCGGTCGGCGGCCTCCAGCTCGTAGGCAAGACCGTGGAGCTCCGCTACGCGGTGGCACTTGGCGATGTGGACCCCTGGGCACTCGTCGACGACGTGCTCCTCCCCCTCGAGGCGGTGACCTCCTTCGGCGGCGGGTGGCGGCAAGGCACAGGGAGCGCGCTGGAGGTGCACGGAGCAGAGGTGAGCGCGGTGCGCCGCGAAGGGGGCATGCTCGAGGTCCGGGTGTTCAACCCCTCGGACGCATGCAGCACGGTGCGCGTGGGTGATCGACCAGGATGGCTCGTGGATCTGCGCGGCTCACCGGTCTCGCCGCTCGACGGCGCCTTCGAGCTTCGCCCGCATGGGATCGCGACGGTACGCCTACCCCTTTCCTGAGGCACCCTGACGCCCGCCGGTCATCACCCGCTGACCGGCGATCCTCAGCTGGTCGAGGTCTCGCAGGAGCCGGCCGAGCCGCTCGCGCCGCTCCCGGCGAGCCTCTGCGCGCGGCACGCTCTCGCCCACCTCCGTCTCCCCGGTCTGCCGCCGGCACGACCACAGCTGGACCCTCCCCACGTCCTTCAGCACGCGCGGACGCAGGGGGCTGCCGGCGAGCTCGTCCGGCGCGCCGGCCTCGAGGAAGGCATGGAGCTCGTCCGATACGAGCACGGTCCCGGGCTCGGCGATCTGCACGATACGAGCAGCCAGGTTCACCGTCGAGCCGTAATAGTCGCCATCCCGGACAAGGACGGCGCCGGCTGCGAGACCGACGCGCACGTCGCCGAGGAGGTCGTCGTCCGCGTACGCCTCGGCGAGGTCGAGACCGACGCGTGCCGCGGCCACTGGGTCGTTCACCACGAACATGACCTCGTCGCCGATCGTCTTGACGACGCGCCCCCCGTGGGCAGCCACGATGTCGTAGGAGATCTCCTCGAAGCGTCGGACGACCTCGGCGAGCTCGTCGTCGCGCAGGTGCTGGCTGAGCAGAGTGAACCCCACCATGTCCGCGAAGCCGACGGCGAGCACCGGGCCGGAGCCCCTCTTGGTATCGGCACGCAGAAGAACCGTCCGCCGCGCGACCGCCTGCATATGACGGCGCCAGACGAACTCCAAGAGGCGCGCCATCGCGGGGATCGTCTCCCCGGCAACCGCGACGAAGGCGTCGGCGGCAGCGACGTCGTCGGCGGCAGCTCCCAAGGTCTCTGCCCCGCGGAGCAGGCTTGCCTCGGCGACCCGGGCCATCGATGAGCCGATCACCCTTGCCAGCTGGAGCGCTGTGTCGAGGTCCGTCACGCCGAGGTCGAGCAGCTGGCGGAGATCGCGTGCGGCGCGGATGTCGACTTCGGTGAGGACGTTCTCGTCGTCTGCAGGCTCGAGGAGGCCAAGTGCTCGCCAGATCCGCTTCAGGACGGGAAGCGGCAGTCCGGTCTGCTCACAGACCTGAGAAGGGGTGAACCTGCGGTTCGACGGCATGACGAGCAGGTCCACGGCGAGAAGGTCGAGCACCTCGTTGGACACGGCATCGTCGACCACTTCGTCGGTCGCGCCCGCGGCCTTGAGCGCGCGTCGGACTCGGCTGAGCGCGTCGGTGCGCCGGCTCAACCGGTGAGCCCCCGCAAGAGCGCGTCATCCCACTCGGACCGCGGAGGCCGCTCCATGAGCGCAGCGACTGCGTCACCCGGCGACGTCTCCCCGGCGACCAACGCCGCGACCTGTGCGGCAATGGGCATCTCCACGCCTTGCGCCTCGGCAAGCTCCACGAGCGGCCGAGCAGTTCGCACCCCCTCTGCGACCGTGTTCGTGCCCGCCAGGACCTCGTCGAGGCGGTGACCCCTTCCCAGCTCGAACCCGAGCGACCGGTTGCGGCTCTGCGGGCTCGTGCACGTCGCGACGAGGTCGCCTACCCCGGCGAGCCCGCCGAAGGTCAGCGCATGACCGCCGAGTGCGAGCCCGAGCCGCACCTGCTCGACCAGCCCGCGCGTCACGAGCACCGCCCGCGTGTTCTCACCGAAACCGAGGCCGTCGCACGCTCCGGCCGCGATGGCGATCACGTTCTTGCTCGCTCCGGCGATCTCGCAGCCGATCACGTCGGAGCCGGTGTAGACGCGGAAGGTACCGCAGTGGAGCAGGTCTTGAACTCGGCGGGCGACCGACTCGTCCTGGCAGGCGACCACAGTCGCCGCCGGCTGCCCGGCTGCGACTTCGTGGGAGAGGTTCGGACCAGTGAGCACCCCCACCGGATGGCCGGGGAGGATCTCCGCGACCAGCTCGGACATCCTCCGGTTCGTGCCGGACTCGATCCCCTTGGCGAGGCTCACCACTGCGGCGCCTGCGGGCAGCGCGGGAGCCATCAGCTCGAGAGCGGCGCGGAACCCGTGAGACGGCACCGCCACGAGCACCACCCCAGCGTCCGCCACCGCCTCTACGAGCGAGGCAGTGGCACGCACGGTCGGGGGCAGCGTGACCCGCGGAAGGTAGCGGGGGTTCTCATGGGTCGCGGCAATGACCGCCGCGAGCTCGGGGGAACGCGCCCACAACGTGGTTGACCCCCTGGACCCCAGAAGGAGCGCGATCGTGGTTCCCCACGAGCCGGCGCCCACGACCGCGACGCCGCCGGTCTGCTCGGAGATCTCTGACACTCGGCCCGAGCCTACGGAAGGCGCTGGTCTCCGTGCGAACACCTCCGTCCCGACAGGGGTCGTCGGCGACCTACACTCGCCACTGTGGCCGCCGTCGAGGACGTCGCTGGCCCCCCGCCCCGAACGGCGGGCGACTCGCGGCAGCTCCCGCGAGTCGGCGATCACGCAGTGCTCGTACCGGTGAAAGCCTTCGACCACGCCAAGACGCGCCTTACCGCCGCGCTCGGCGACGAGGACCGCAAGGCGCTGGTCCGGGGGATGGCTGAGCAGGTCCTGCGCGCGGCCGCCCCGCTCCCGGTCGCCGTGGTCTGCGACGACCCCGAGGTGGCGGAATGGGCCCACGGACTCGGTGCCCTCGTCCTGTGGGAGCCAGGGCAAGGACTGAACGGAGCAGTCCAGTCGGGCGTCGCACAGCTCACGGGGAGGGGCGTGCGCCGTGTCCTCGTCGCCCACGCAGACCTGCCGATGGCCCGCGACCTTGCCGACCTTACGTCCTTCGGCGGAGTGACGCTCGTTCCGGACCGCCGCGACGACGGCACGAACGTCATTGCGCTCCCCACGAACGCGGGGTTCCGATTCTCGTACGGGTCCGGCTCCTTCGCACGACACCGCGCGGAGTGTGACCGGCTGGGGCTCGCGTTCCGCGTGGTCCGAGAACCCCACCTCTCCTACGACGTGGACTGGCCGAGCGACCTCTCCCAAGTCGCCCTGTCCCGGGTTGGCGGCCGGCGAGGACAACCCTGGCCCTGAGCTCAGGACGCGAAACGGCCGGGCCCCCGGACAAGTTCCCAGGAACCCGGCCGTCCGTGTGATGCCGCGCGCCAGGCCGGACGCGCAGCGACGCCGGACAGCTCAGGCCGAGCCCGCTGCCGCCCTCTTGGCCGTCCGCTTCTTGGTCGCCCGCTTGGCCGTCGCCCGCTTCGCCGTGGACTTGCGTGCGGTCGCCTTCTTGGTCGCCCGCTTGGCCGTCGCCTTCTTGGTGGTCCGCTTGGCGGTCGCCCGCTTGGCCGTGGCCTTCTTGGCCGCACGCTTCTTGGTCACCCGCTTGGCGGTCGCCCGCTTGGCGGTGGACTTGCGAGCGGTCGCCTTCTTGGTCGCCCGCTTGGCGGTTGCCCGCTTCGCGGTCGATTTGCGAGCGGTGGCCTTCTTGGTCGTCCGCTTCGCCGTGGTCCGTTTAGCCGCCCTCTTGGCCGGCCTTCTCTTGCTTGCGGCAATTGCCACAGGTGCACCTCCTGATTAGGTCAACGCTGACTCGAGGTGGAGCCTGCGGCAACCGACTGCTCCGAGGATCGGCCTCCGCATCGCTGCACCAATTGGTTGGTTGTCGATGTGTGCGTCGCTCGCCGTCGTCCCTTGTTCATCGTCGTGCGCAGCACTCTTCCGGACCCGGCTCGTGAGCGGAACGCAGTACGTCGGTGCCATGCGACCGTTCTGTGCGATGCCTCGCATCCGACTCGCACAAGTCCGTCCGCTGCGCGCACCATCGTCCCATCGTCCACCATGTGTCGGGTTACACATATTCTCCGTGCCACCTGGTACGCAGGTCAAGCATTCACGTGCTCTCGCGCGATCTCGCGATCTCCCGGAATCAGTTGGTCGCATCGCGCGCGCCACGTCGCTTGTCGGCACGCGGTCGATCAATCAGCACGCGAAGACGTTGCCGCCGTTGATCATCTCGCGTTGTCCGTCACATCGTGGTGCAACATGGAGCTGACCGTCGATGACCGGAAAGGGGACGATAGGGCCCTCGAAGTAATTTTCGGAAAAGGGCTGGACGACCTCCTTTCGGCACGCGGATGAGTCCAGGAGCGTTGGCGCGGCGTGACGCGGAGCGGCTCGCCTCCTCCTTCGCCCGGGTGCAGGACGCAGCCCGCGCGGGAGGGGGTGGCATGTACCTCGGTCTCGGAGCACGCGGCTGGGCATGGGCGGGCCCCGAACGCTCGACGCTCGTTCTCGGGCCTTCGCGTTCGGGCAAGACGTCCGCTCTGGTCGTGCCGAACGTCCTCGCAGCGCGAGGGGCTGCGGTCGTGACGTCCACGAAACCCGACGTCCTGCGGGCGACCGCCGTGGCCCGAGCGGCCATCGGCTGGTGCCTCGCCTACGACCCCACGGGCACGCTCGAGGTCCCGCCGGGGGTCCACCGTGTCGGTTGGTCGCCGGTGAGCACGGCCCGCGACTGGCGCGGCGCCCTCGAGGTGGCCGAGGCCATGGTGCGCACGTCACGTGGCAATCCCGCCGGGGCGGCAGGTGAGAGCATCGAGGGACACTGGACCGAGCGTGCCGCCGCACTGCTCGCACCCGTGCTCCACGCGGCGGCGCTCGAGAAGCTGCCGATGCGGGACGTCCTGCACTGGGTCGACCGCCACGACGGAGCGCCGGCCCTCGCTGCCCTCGCGCGACGGCTGGGGGACGGAGCAGTCCCCACCGACCTCCTTGGAGGCATCCTGAGCACCGACGCACGCGAGCAGTCGGGGATCTGGTCCACCGCGTCCGGCGTCCTCGCCGCCTATCGATCACCCGGCGCGCTCGCGTCGACCGAGGCGCCATTGCTCGATCCAGACGGCTTTTGCGCCGGCCCGCACACTCTGTACGTCTGCGCTCCGGCTGCTCAGCAGCGGCTGCTCGCCCCCCTCGTGGTCGCCATGCTGACCCAGGTGCGCGACGCCGCGTACCGGCGGACCGCCCGAGCGGCTGAGCGACGCGCGGCGGGCCACGACGGCGAGGCCGGTCCCCCCGTCCTCTTCGCGCTGGACGAGGTGGCGAACATCGCCCCGCTCCCGGACCTCCCCTCGATGGTGACCGAGGGCCCGGGCCAGGGTCTCCTCGCGCTCGCCTGCCTCCAGGACCTCTCCC
>JBOGGB010000099.1:0-2128 GCA_050743605.1 Acidimicrobiales bacterium | reverse complement strand
GAGCGCCGCCGTGATGAGCCCGTGGTTCAGCATCAGAAGGACGCTGCCGGTCAGGCCCTCGGTGGTGAAGGCGAAGATCCCGAGCGCGACGAAGCCCATCTGCGCAAGCGACGAGTAGGTGACGATCCGCTTCAGGTCGCGCTGCCCGCACGCCACGATCGCGCCGTAGAGGATGCCGATCACCGCCAGGGTGAGGAGCAGCGGTGCCAGGTCGACCGAGGGCTGGGGGAACAGCCGGAGGTCGAACTGGAGGATCCCGTAGGTCCCGAGCTTCGCGAGGACTCCGGCAATCACCATGGACCCGCCGGTTGGCGCCTCGGTGTAGGCGTCGGGCGACCAGGTGTGGAAGGGGAAGAGCGGGGCCTTGACGGCGAAGGCCGCGGTGAACGCGAGGAACAGCAGGATCCCACCCGCGCTCGAGAACCGGGTGTGCTCGAGGGCTGGCAAAGAGAAAGTGAGGACGCCCGTCTGGTCCTTGTGGACGAACGCGACCACCAGGATCCCCACGAACAAGAACGCAGAGCCGAGGAAGGTGTACACGAAGAACTTCACTGCTGCGTAAGCGCGGCGCGTGTACCCCCAGCCGCTGATGATGAAGTACGCCGGCACGAGGGTGAGCTCGAAGAAGAAGAAGAACAGCATCAGGTCGATCGAGACGAAGCTCCCGAGGCACGCACACTCGAGGAGGAGCATCCACGCCACAAAGCTCCGTGCATCGGTACGCGTACGGGCCCCTGCGAGCACGATGGGGAAGAGCACCGCGGCGAGCAGGACTAGGAAGAGCGAGATCCCGTCGACGCCGAGGTGCCAGCGGACGCCGACGCCGGTCGCCCAGGAGTGGTCCGAGACGAACTGGAAGCCGCCCGTCGTCGTCGCGAAGAGGGCGGCGATCGCGATGGCGAGCCCGAGCGTGGCGAGCGAGACCGCGATCCCGAACCACTCGACCACCACTCTCGGCAGGCGCTTCACTCCTCCCGAGACCGCGACGGCGAGCGCGCCGCCGGCAGGCAGGAGCACGAGCACCGTCAGGTACGGGAAGGCGTGAGTCGCCGGCGTCACGACCACCACGTCCTCGAGAGCATGAAGGCGAGGATGGCCGCCATGCCGAGCACGATCCCCACCACGTAGTTCCGGACGAACCCGGTCTGCGCCCGGCGCACCCCGTTGCCGGTCGACCGTACGAGACGGCCGATCCCGTTGACCGCGCCGTCGATGAGGCGACCGTCGACCACCACGGCGCAGGCACGGGCGAGCGCCTGGGAGGGCCGGCCGATGACCGTGTCGTAGACGTCGTCCCAGTACCAGACGCGCTGGAGGAAGGCGGGCTCGAGGGCGGGCCGGTCCGACTTCCGCCGCCACACTCCCCACGCGATCACCGCCGCGGCGACGGCGACGACGCCGTCGGCGATGGCGAGGCCGATCTGGCCTCCGGCGCTCTCGTGCGGCACGAACATCCGCTGGCCGAAGACCGGTCCGAGCCACTGCTCCATGGTTCCGACGTGCACCCAGGGAAGGTTCACGGCGCCTGCGAAGAGCGCGAAGAACGCCAGCACGACCAGCGGCGCGCGCATGACCCAAGGCGACTCGTGAGGAGGGTGGTGCGCCGACCGACCATCCGGGGCCTCCTCTGCCCAGCGCTCTCGCCCGGTGAAGGTGAGAAAGAAGATCCGGCTCATGTAATAGGAGGTGAACAGCGCGGTCAGCAGCCCGAGGGCGTAGAGCACGAGCGTCTTCGAGTAGACGTTCGTGAGGATGTCCCCCTTCGCCCAGAAGCCCGAGAACGGCGGGATCGCGGCGAGCGCGAGCCACGCGGTGAGGAACGTCACGAAGGTCCACGGCATGAGACGGCGCAGCCCTCCCATCCGTTTCATGTCCTGCTCGTCCTCGAGTCCGTGGATGACCGAGCCCGATCCGAGGAAGAGCAGGCCCTTGTAGAAGGCGTGGCACACCATGAGGAAGATGGCGGCGATGTACGCCCCGCTCCCGACGGCCAGCATCATGTAGCCAATCTGCGACACCGTGGAGAAGGCGAGCCCCTTCTTGATGTCCTGCTGGGTGCTGGCGATGAGCGCCGCCACGGCCGCCGTCAACCCGCCGATCACGGCGATCACCCACATGGCGTCGGGCG
>JBOGGB010000098.1:0-3918 GCA_050743605.1 Acidimicrobiales bacterium | reverse complement strand
GCGCGCCAGGAGGCGGAGCGAGTCGTGCACCTCGGGCGCGACCACGGTCACCGTGGCGCCGCACTGCAGGAGGCCGGCGGCCTTGCGAGCAGCGACCCTCCCACCCCCCACCACGAGGCACCGACGGCCACCGAGGACAAGCCCCACCGGGAAGATCGCGCCGGGCGGGAGGTCCGGGGGATCCGGCGAGGCCGGTGGCTCCGGGGTAGCAAAGGCTCCGGCGGACCCCGAGGCGGACCCCGAGGCGGCTGCCGAGGCGGCTGGACCCGAGCCCGCACCCGGCGGGCAGGGCTTGGAGGGGCGGTCGTCTGGGGGCTGGGTCATGGATCGCTCCTTTGGCCGGCAGGGCGGGCCGGCCCGAGAGAGGCTGCGCATGTGCCGCCGTGAAACTTGGAAAAGTTGATCTACTTAGTCATCTATACTAGGCGGACGATGAGTTGGGTCTTCTCCGGGGAGGTTCCTGTGCGCACCGGCGCCGGCAGGCTCGTCCCGTACACCTGATGGCGTTCGACCGGGACAGTCCCTACGGCGTCCGCCTGCGCGGTCGCGGCCGGACGAGCGGGTTCGTCGACCCCTACCGCGTGACCGGAGAGCTGAACCAGGTCGAGCGGTGGAAGCTCGAACGCCATCCGCTCGAGGTCGCCGAGGCAGTGCTCAACACCTACGCGGTCAAGGGGTACAAGTCGATCGCCGCAGTGCCCGGCGAGGCCGAACGGCTGAAGTGGGTGGGGCTGTACCCGCAGCGCCAGGGTGGGGACGCGTTCATGCTGCGAGTGAAGGTCCCGGGGGGGTTCCTCACGGCTGCCCAGGCCCGCGAGATCGGAGTGGTGGCTGAAGCGTTCGGCGAGGGGCCTCAGGACAGCCCGGTGTTCGGCAACTCGTTCGCTGACCTCACCACGCGACAGGACGTCCAGATCCACTGGGTCCGGATCGGGGACGTCCCGCGCATCTGGAAGCGCCTCGCCACGGTGGGGCTGACCACGGTCCAGGCGTGCGGTGACTCCGCGCGCAACGTCCTTGCGTGCCCGGTCTCGGGAGTGGACTCCGAGGAGGTCTTCGACGGGCTCGGTACGGCTCTCGCCGTCACCGAGTTCTTCACCGGGAATCGCGACTACGCCAACTTGCCCCGCAAGTTCAAGATAAGTGTCACCGGCTGCCGCGAGGACTGTGCGCAAGCCGAGATCCAAGACATCGGCATGTGGCCCGCACGAGCCGGCGACGGGCGGGTGGGCATGAACGTGCTCGTGGGCGGAGGGCTGGGCGACGGCGAGCGCTTCGCGTCCGACATCGACGTCTTCGTCGAGCCGGAGGGAGCCGTCGAGCTCACCCGTGCCATCGCCCAGCTCTTCGGCGAGCTCGGGAACCGCGAGAACCGTGGCCAGTCCCGCATGCGCTACCTCGTGCAGGAGCTCGGTCCCGAGCGGTTTCGGGCAGAGCTCGCCGCGAGGACCGCGCTGCCGCTCGAGACGGCCGGCGAGGAGCTGACCCGCCATTACCGCGGCGACCACCTGGGCGTGCATCCCCAGAAGCAGCCGGGTTTCGTCTACGTGGGCTGCTCGGTGCCGGTCGGGCGTATGAACGGGATCGAGCTGGTCGAGGTCGCGCGCCTCGCCGAGGAGTACGGAGACGGTACCGTCCGTCTCTGCACCGACCAGAACTTCGTCCTCACCGGTGTGCCCGAGGACCGGGCGGACGACCTGTGCTCCGAGGAGCTCCTCCGCAAGTACTCACCGTTCCCCCGGCCCTTCGAGCGCGGGGTGGTGGCGTGCACCGGCAACGAGTTCTGCCGGTTCGCGGTGGTGGAGACCAAGGAGCGCGCGGTGTTATGGGCGCGGCGCCTCGACGACGCGCTGGCAGGAGAGCCGCTGGACGACGCCGGCGTCATCCGCCTGCACTTCTCGGGGTGCTCGGCATCGTGCGCGCAGCCGCAGATCGCCGATATCGGTTTCAGGGGAGACACTGCGCACGTCGGCGAGCAGATCGTGGAGGCCGTCGACATCGGGATGGGGGGGTCCCTCGGTCTCGAGGCCGGGTTCATCGACTGGGTCGAGAACGCCCGCCCCGTCGACGACGTGCCCGACGCGCTGCTGCGGGTGCTGCGCAGGTACCGACGAGAGCGGCGCCAGGGCGAGGCCTTCTCCGCCTGGGCGCGCCGGATGCCCAACGACGAGCTTCGGGCGACGCTGGCCGGGCTGGACGTCGAGACAGCGCTGGACGTCGAGACAGAGGAGGGTTCGGGGTCATGAAGTCCTTCGCCATTCGCGAGGAGATGAACGGCGTGGAGGAGCCCCCCGGGAAGACCTGGTTCTGGGAGCTCGAAGCCGGGGTGATCCTGGCCGATCGTTGCATCCAGTGCGGGACGTGCGTGGCCGTATGCCCGTCCAACTCCATCGGTGTGCGTGCGGACACCGGGTTGCCCCAGCTGGTGAAGATGTGCACTGGCTGCTCGCTGTGCTGGGACTTCTGCCCCCGAGGTGGCCTGCGCTACGAGGCGCTCTGGCCGCCCTCGTCTCCGGACGAGGACGCCGAGACCCCCTTCGTGACTCGCACCGACGCCGCCGACCCTTACTGGAAGATCACCGGAGGACCCCCTGGGGATGGGCTCGGGGCCGTGCTGGAGCGCTACGCGGTGCGAGCCGCGGCGCGTCCTGACCGCGCGCAGGACGGCGGAGCCGTCAGCGCCCTCCTGATCGCCGCCATCGGCGCGGGCGCGATCGACGGCGCGCTCGTCACCTGCCCGAGCAGCGACCCCGACGAGCCCTGGAAGGGCGTGGCCCGCATCGCGACCACGGCCGAGGAGATCGTCGAGTCGGCCGGCAGCTTCTACAACCAGACGATGGCACTGGCCGAGCTCGACCTGAGCAAGTACGACCTCCCCCCGCGCCCCAAGATCGCTGTCGTCGGGACGCCATGCGAGATCCAGGGCATCCGCGCGATGCAGGCCCGGCGCTGGCCCACGGGCGCCCACCGGGTCGACGCCGTCGTGCTCACCATCGCACTGCTGTGCACGAAGAATTTCGACTATGAGGCCCTTACCCTGCGAGAGCTTCGAGACAAGCGGGGCCTCGACCTCGAGCGCGTCGGCAAGGTCGACGTGATCCACGGTCGAATGATCGTCGAGTACCGGGACGGGACGGTGGCGGTGGACGAGCCCATCAAGGACTTTCACGGCGCGGCGCTGAAGGGCTGCGACGAGTGCGCGGACTTCCTCGGCCGAGGCGCGGACATCTCGGTCGGGAGCGTCGGCTCGATGGCGGGCTGGTCGAGCCTGCTCATCCGCACGGAGGCGGGGCTCGCTGCCTTCAACCGGGCCAGGGGCCGGCTCGACGTGCGCGACCTCGACGATCCCGAGGCGCTGATCAAGCTCGACCGCCTGGACAAGCGAGTGGCCGAGCGATCGCTGCAGCGCAAGCTCGACCCAGACGCGCCGCTGTTCATCGACTATGCCGAGCACTTGAGCGCCTATGCCGGCACGGACCGAGCGCCGGTGGAGCTCGACCGGTGACGACGGTCGGCTCGGCGACCCCGGCATCAGCGACGACCCCGGCATCAGCGACGACCCCGGCACCCGCGACTCTTCTCGAGCTGCCGGTGCCGACCGAGCCGGCGGAGCTGGGGGGCCAGCTGCGGGCGGCCCTGCTCTGCGGCGCAGACTGGGAGGCGCGGTTCGGCCCCGAGCTCGGCGTCGGAGAGGTCCTGTGGTCAGCGTGGGGGACGACGCTGACCGCCGCGGGGACGAGCCGGTCGCAGTTCGCGGCGGCGGTCCGCGACTACCGCCGGGAGCTGTGGCTCTGGATGCTCGGGGAGCGGACCTGGAACCAGGCGGCCGCCGGTCTGGCGGGCCGCCTCGTCCGTCGAGCGCGCGTGCGCTGACAGGAGCGACCGCTGCCGAAGGCGGGTCGTGCGACACTGTCGCCC
>JBOGGB010000097.1:0-8554 GCA_050743605.1 Acidimicrobiales bacterium | reverse complement strand
GTTCCTCCACAGCCGCTACGTCGGCCAGAAGCGCTTCGGGTTGGAGGGCGCCGAGTCGCTCATCGTCGTGCTCGACACGCTCTTCGACGAGGCGGCGCGTGGCGGTGTCGTGGAGTCCGTCATGGGCATGGCGCACCGTGGCCGGCTCAACGTGCTCGCGAACATCGTCGGCAAGTCCTATCGGGACATCTTCGAGGAATTCGAGGGTATCCTCGACCCGGACTCCGTGCAGGGCTCGGGCGACGTGAAGTACCACAAGGGCGCGACGGGGAGGTTCACCGGGCGCTCGGGACTCGAGCTCGCCGTCACCATGGCCTCGAACCCCTCCCACCTCGAGGCGGTCGACCCGGTCGTGGAGGGCATGGCGCGCGCGAAGCAGGACCGCTTCCTCCCCCCGACGGACGGTACTCCTGCGCCGCCCGCGGCCCCGGGAGAGATCCTGTTCCCGATCCTGCCCGTGCTCATCCACGGCGACGCGGCGTTCGCCGGCCAAGGAGTGGTCGCCGAGACGCTGAACCTCTCCGCGCTCTCCGGCTACCGGGTCGGCGGCACCGTGCACATCGTGGTGAACAACCAACTCGGGTTCACCACCGCTCCCGGAGCGGCGCGCAGCTCGGTGTACCCGACCGACGTCGCGAAGATGGTCCAGGCTCCCATCTTCCACGTGAACGGCGACGATCCGGAGTCTTGTATCCGCGCGGCGCGACTCGCGTTCGGGTTCCGCCAGGCATTCCACAAGGACGTGGTCATCGACCTCGTGAGCTACCGACGCCACGGCCACAACGAGGGAGACGATCCGAGCTACACCCAACCCCTCATGTACCGGCGCATCGATGCGAAGCGATCGGTGCGCAAGCTCTACACCGAGAGCCTCGTACGGCGCGGCGACATCACCCTCGAGGAGGCCGAAGAGGCGCTCGACGCCTTCAACGCCCAGCTCCAAGCCGTGCTCGACGAGGTTCGCGCCGAGCCGCCGCCGCCGCCGGCGAGGGCGCCGGTGGCCGAAGGCGGTGCCGAGCCCGAAGGCGAGGCGGGGCCCGAAGTGCCTGCCGTCGAGACTGGCGTCGCGGAGCCGCTCCTCGTCGAGATCGCACACCGCACGACGTCGGTGCCGGAAGGGTTCACCCCGCACCCGAAGCTTGCTCGTCAGTTCGCCCAGCGCGCCGAGCTCGTCGCGTCGGGCCAGGTGGACTGGCCGCTTGCCGAGCAGCTCGCGATCGGCTCGTTGCTGGCCGGTGGCGTCGACGTCCGGCTCACCGGGCAGGACACGCGGCGCGGCACCTTCAGCCAACGCCACTCGGTGCTCGTCGACCACGAGAACGGCCACGAGTACGTGCCGCTCGCGCACCTGGGAGATCTCGCCACGACGAAGGACGGTAGGCCCGGGCGCTTCACCGTGCGTGACTCGCTCCTCTCGGAGTACGCCGCCCTCGGCTTCGAGTACGGATACTCGGTGGAAGCGCCGGGCGCGCTAGTTGCGTGGGAGGCCCAGTTCGGCGATTTCGTGAACGCGGCGAGCGTCGTAATCGACAACTTTCTCGTCGCCGCAGAGGACAAGTGGGGCCAGCACGCGGGTCTGGTCCTCCTCCTGCCCCACGGTTACGAGGGCCAGGGCCCGGAGCACTCCTCCGCCCGGCTCGAACATTTCCTGGCCCTCTCGGCGCGGGGCAACCTGCGCATCGCCGTGCCGTCGACGGCGGGGCAGTACTTCCACCTCCTCCGGGCGCAGCCCCTGCGAACGCCCCCGACCCCGCTCGTGGCCATCACGCCCAAGTCGATGCTGCGCGCGGCCAGGTCTCGCTCGCCTCTGGGCGAGCTCGCGTCCGGATCGTTCGCCGAAGTGCTCGACGACCCGTCGGTCACCGATCCTGCGCAGGTGCAGAGAGTGGTGCTCTGCTCGGGCAAGATCGCCCACGAAGCGATGCAACGGAGAGAGGAGAGTCTCTCGAGCGGTGGTTCCGGCTCGGCGAAGTCCCGACGCGGCGCATCCTCTCGCTCGGCACCAGTGGCGATCGTGCGTGTCGAGCAGCTATATCCCTGGCCGCAGAGGCGGATCGCTGCAGCGCTCGATCGATACGCTGCAGCGTCCGAGGTCGTCTGGCTCCAAGAGGAGCCCGAGAACATGGGAGCGTGGTCGTTCGTGCACTCTCGGCTGCACCGGATCCTGCGTGACCGCTACACCTTGCTCCACGTGAGCCGTCCGGAGTCGGCGAGCCCAGCAACGGGGAGCGGGACGCTGCACAAGCTCGAGCAAGCCTCCCTCCTCGACCGTGCGATCGGCTGAGCGCCCGCGGTCCGGGGCCGCCTGCACGTGACGATCACGCCCGAGAGGCATGTGGTCGTGGTGGATGGCTCGAACCTCGCGACCGAAGGCCGTACGACCCCAAGTCTTCGCCAGCTGGACGAAGCCGTCCGCGCCTACGCTGCAGAGAACCCGCCCGCGGAGATCGTCGTGGTCGTCGACGCGTCCTTCGAGCATCGCGTCGACCCCTCCGAGCGCGAGCAACTGATCGAAGCGGAGCTCCATGGCGAAGTCGTCTCGCCGCCTGCGGGAGCGATCGGCCGCGGCGACGCGTTCGTGTTGCGCATCGCCGAGCGCACCGGCGCGATCGTCTTGTCGAACGACTCGTTCCAGGAATTCCACGGCGAGCACCCGTGGCTGTTCGACAAGGGCAGGCTCGTGGGTGGAAAGCCCGTGCCGGGAGTGGGGTGGATCTTCACGCCGAGGATCCCCGTCCGCGGGCCCAAGAGCCGGCGTGCCCAGAGCAAGGCGAAAGATGATCAGGTCCACGCGCTGTCGCCGCCGGTCAAGGCTGCGGAGCTGGCGAAAGCCGCGAAGAAGGTTGCCGCACGCAAGGTGGCCGTTCTCCCCGACGGAACGAAGCCGAAGGTCGGCGACGTCTGGCCGGCGGGGGCGCTCCTTGATGCGGGCACGCCCGAGGTTCCAGTTCCCAGGATGAAGAAGGCCGAGCCGAAGCACACCGAGCGAAGGGCCGCGAAGGCGAAGACGGAAAGGTCGGTGGCCGAAGCGGAGCCCACCGGCTCCGGCGCGGCGCCGTCGTCGGCCACTAGGAGGAAGCGGACCGCGAAGGAGGCGCCCGCGCAGCAGGCTGGCGCGGCCGTGGCCAAGAAGGCCGTGGCCAAGAAGGCTCCGACGAAGGAGGCCGCTGTGAAGGCGGCCACCGGCAAGGCGGAGGCCATGGCCACGGAGCCGGCGAAGAAGAAGGGGGTGAAGACAGCCCCGGTGAAGACAGCCCCGGCGAAGAAGAAGGAGGGGGCGAAGAAGGCCCCGGCGAAGAGGGCTCCGACGAAGGAGCCCGGTGCGAGGGCTGTCTCCGGCAAGGCCGTGGCCGTGGCCGTGACCGTGGCCACGGAGCCTGCGAAGAAGAAGAAGGCGGGCGAGAAGGCGGGCCCCGGCAAGGCGGCCGCGACCAGGACGAAGGCGATGCCCGCCTCCATGACGCCGGTGCCGAAGGCTTCGCGCCCCACGGTGACCTCTGAAGGTGACGCGCCGCCGGAGCGCCGAGCCGCGGCGAAAAACCCGGTCGTCCAAGAGGCGATCGGCAGGGCGCTGGCCGAAGCGATCGCTCCGGACACGAAGCCCCCGGACGACGGCCGCCGCGCGCCGGAGGACCACAAGCGCGCGAAGCGAAAGGAAAAGGAGGGGCACGGCCGCCGCCGCTCCGCTTCTCCTCCACCCGCGGTCAACGAGCCGCTCGCGTTCATCACGTTCGTCGCGACTTACCCGCTCGAGCGCGAGCTCGAGGGCGAGGTGGTGTCGTTCACCTCGCACGGAGCGATGGTGGACGTCGACCTGCCGGGGGGCGGAGTGCTCCATGCGTACATCCCGCTGACGGCGATGGGGGACCCACCCCCTACCAAGGCCCGCCAGGTCCTCACGCGCGGGGAGCGGCGTCAGTTCGTGCTCGTGACCCTGGACCCCCCGAGACGCGTCGCCGAGCTCGCGCTCCCCGAGATCGTGAAGGCCCAGAACGGGGCCAGGCCTTGAGCTGAGCCGGCCTGGCGTTCGGCGTTGCTAGCGTCGCGAGGATGCTTCCGGCCGAGATCCTGCCGCACCGCGATCCATTCCTCTTCGTCAGCGAGGTCGTCTCTGTGGACCCCGGCAGGTCCGCGACGGGTCGTTGGCGGCTCACGGGCGAAGAGGCGTTCTTCGCCGGCCACTTCCCGGGCCGGCCAACCTTGCCGGGGGTGCTCATGGTCGAGTCGCTCGCGCAGCTCGGTGGCATCGCCGTGCTCGCCGACGAGCGGTTCTCGGGAAAGCTGCCGCTCTTCGGCGGCATTGAGCGCGCCCGCTTTCGTCGCCAGGTCGTGCCGGGAGAGACCCTCGAGCTGGAGATCGCGGTCGGGCGGCTCTCAGGGCGCGCGGGATCAGGCCACGGACGAGCGCACGTGGGAGGCAAGACCGCCTGCGAGGCGGACCTGCTGTTCGTGCTAGTCGACCGGGACCTGCCGTCGTGAAGCTCGCGACGTGGAACGTGAACTCCTTGAGCGTGCGACTCCCACTCGTGTTGGAATGGGCCGAGGCGAACGCGCCCGACATCCTGTGCATGCAGGAGACCAAGCTCGCCGATGACGCTTTCCCCTCCACGGCTTTCGCGGATCTCGGCTACGAGTCGGCGCACCACGGCGACGGCCGTTGGAACGGTGTGGCGATCGCGAGCCGCGTCGGGCTCGTGGCGACGCGCTGCGGGCTCGGGTCCGAAGAGGACGCGTACGGGTGCCGCATGCTGGCCGCGACGTGTGGGGGGATCCGCGTCCATTCCGTCTACGTGCCGAACGGCAGGAGCCTCGACAGCGAGCACTACCGACTAAAGCTGGAGTGGCTGGCACGGCTACGTGCGTACCTCTTCGAGCACGCGGACCCGGACGCTCAGGTCGCCGTGTGCGGCGACTTCAACATCGCTCCGGACGACGCTGACCTCTGGGACCCGGCGGCATTCGTCGGCGCCACGCACGTGAGCGAGCCAGAGCGCCTGGCGCTCGCGGCGATCCTCGACTGGGGGCTCGAAGACACGTTCCACCGATTCCACCCCCAGGGCGGAACCTTCTCGTGGTGGGACTATCGCGCGGGCAACTTCCACAAGGGCATGGGGATGCGGATCGACCTCGTCCTCCTCTCCAAGAGGCTCGCCTCGCGCGCGATCTCCGCAGAGATCGATCGCAATGCCCGGAAGAAGAGCCCGAAGGGCAATAAGCCTTCGGACCACACCGTCGTCGTGGTGGAGCTCCACTGAGCGAGGCGAAGAGTGCGTCAGGTGAGCAGGGCCTCGATCAGCATCGGACCCTCCTCCGAGAAGCTCCGCCCGAGGAGCGCAACGAGGTCGTCCGCGCTCGTCGCCCGCTCAGCGGGGACGCCCATGCCCCGTGCGAGCGCGACGAAGTCGAGATCCGGGTGCTGCAGCTCGAGCATGGAGCCAGCTCGCTCCCCGCTCCCGGCGGCCCCGACGCGTCCCAGCTCGAATTGCAAGATCGCGTACGACCGGTTCGCGAGGAGGATGGTCGTCACGTCGAGACTCTCGCGCGCTTGGGTCCACAGCGCCTGGAGCGTGTACATGGCGCTGCCGTCGGCCTCGAGGCTCAGCACGCGCCGCCCTGGTGAGGCGACGGCCGCACCGGTAGCCGCCGGCAGTCCTTGACCGATTGATCCCCCGGCGAGGGCGAGCCAGTCGTGCCGGGGGCAGCCGGCGGTCGCCGCGGGCACCGACAGCCCGCTCGTGATGGACTCGTCGACCACGATCGCGTCCTCGGGCAGCAGGTGCCCGACCGCCGCGGCCATGGTCTCGGTGGTGAGCCCGCCCGAGGGCCGGTCCGGGCGCCGGGTGGGCGTCCGCGTCGCAGGAGTGTCCGCGCCCAGGAGGTCGGCCAGCGCGTCGAGCGCGTCGGCGACGTCGTGCGCGGGCCCGGCGAGCTCGTGGACGGCGACCCCCGGAGGGACCAGGCCTGAGGGCTTGTCGGGATAAGCGAAGAACGACGCCGGAGCCCGGGTCCCGGCGAGCACGAGGTGCTGGTTGCCCTCGAGCTGTGCCATCGCCATCTCGCCGTAGTAGCCGAGCTTCTCCACGTTCGGGAGCCCGCCGCCCCGGTCCTGAACGGTCGGGAACGTCTCGCCCAGGAGCTTGGCGCCGGTCGCGACGGCGATGCGGGCTGCCGCATCGAGCCCGCGGGCGCGCAGCCCAGCTCCCCCGACGAGGAGGACGACGCGCTCGCTCGAACGCAGCACCTGGGCGATCTCCTCGATCGTTTCGGGCGGGACCAGGGGCAGACGCGGGACCGCTCGAGGCAGCGCCGGAACGCCTCCCTGACTCCACGAGACGTCCGCCGGCACGACGAGGGTCGCGATGCAGCCGGGCGGGCCGTAGCTCGCGAGGACCGAGTCCGCGACGTCCTCTCCCACGTCTACGGCGCGGGTAGTCGAGCGCTGCCACGCGGACGTGGAGCGCGCGAGTCCCCAGAGGTCGGACTGGAGGCGAGTGTCGAACCGCTGATGGTACGTGGCGTGGTCGCCGACGATGTTCACGACAGGGACTTGCGCGCGGCGCGCATTGTGGAGATTGGCCCAGCCGTTGGCGAGGCCTGGACCGAGGTGGAGCAGGGTCGGTGCCGGTCTGCCAGTCATGCGTGCGTAGCCGTCGGCAGCCCCCGTCGCGACGCCTTCGAACAGCGTGAGCACGGCACGCATCTCGGGCACCTGGTCGAGCGCGGCGACGAAGTGCATCTCGGAGGTCCCCGGATTCGCGAAGCAGACGTCGACACCCGAGGTGACGAGCGTGCGCAACAGCGCTTCGGCGCCGGTCACCGTCGCCATTCTCCTTGGTACGACGTCTCGGAAGGCTCCGAGCCGCCGAGGTCAATGGGGATGTCGAGCAGGCGACCGGGACCGAGGATGCCGTTCGGGTCGAACGCGGCTTTGATGCGTCGCATCAGCGTGATCTTCACGGGGTCTTCGAGCTCCATCCAGTAGGCCTGCTTCTCCGTGCCGATGCCGTGCTCACCGGAGATCGCCCCTCCATGGTCGTATGCGGAAGCGAAGATAGCTCTGAGGAGGTCGTGACGGCGTCCCGCGTCGGGTTGGAAGACCGACAGGTGGACGTTCCCGTCGCCCACGTGACCGCACCCCGAGACGATCGCCTGGTGGTCGACCGCGAGCCGTGCGACCTCGGCGAGGAAGGCCGGGACTTCGGCACGAGGTACGACCGTGTCGATGACGTCGTCCGCTCCGAGCGCCTTGGCGACGAAGAACGCACGTTCGCGTGCGACGATCAGCTCTGCGCCTGCCGGGGGCGGGAGAACGTAGACATCGAGCGCTCCCAATCGTGCCAGGAGCTCGGCCACCGTCTCCGTGTCCTGTTCGAGCCGGTCTGCGTGTGAGCTCTCGAGCACGACGACGAGGTACGCGGCCGCTGCCTCCCGGATCCCGTCGGGGATCCCCAGCTCGAGCCCCGCCTCCCGGACGATCCCGCCCATCGACAGTGCGTCGAGGTACTCCAGGATGAGCGGGGTGACGCCGTCCTTCAATGCCGGCGGAACGGCCGCGGCCACTTCCTCCAAGGTCTGGAACGGAGCGAGCAGCGTCGCCTGGTGCGAGAGGCGCGGCGCGAGCTTTACGGTCACCTCGGTCACCAGGGCGAGGGTGCCCTCGCTGCCGAGCACCAGCTGGGTCAGGTCGTAGCCAGAAGAGGACTTCACGAACTTGCCGCCCGTGCGGAGGACCTCGCCGCCCGCCAGCACCAGCTCCAGACCCACCACGTGGTGGCGCGTGACGCCGTAGCGCACCGCACGCATCCCCCCGGCGTTCGTCGCCACGTTCCCTCCCAGTGACGCGCTCAGCTCTCCCGGGTAGACGGGGTATACGAGACCGGTGGACCCGAGCGCGTCGTCGAGCTCGCGCAACGTCACGCCGGGCTGAACGACGGCGACGTGGTTCCTGTCGTCGATCTCGAGGATCTCCTTCATCCGATCGAAGCAGACGACGATCCCGCCGGCGACGGGGCGGGCGCCTCCGGAGATGCCCGTCCCGCTCCCACGGGCCACCACGGGAAGGCGAGCCGAGTCAGCGAGCGAGAGGAGCGCGCTTACCTCGCTCGTCGCGGCGGGCCGGGCGACGGCCACCGGGCGCACCTGCTCGCCGGTCAACGATTCGTCGTGGGTGTCGTCGTCGTGGACGTCGGGGCCCGCGGCGACGTGGGCGGGTCCCACGATCGCCCGCAGCGCCTCGAGGACCTCTCGATCGGTCATCCGCCTCCCGTCTCGGCGTTCGCGGGCGAACCAGCGAGCAGGGCCCGGATGTCGGCGAGATGCGCTGCGGCATGCTCGGGGCTCTCCTCGCTGGCGTCCTCGCGGAGCTCGGCAAGGACCCGTTCGACCGGGGAGAGCCAGGGCGACGCCCGCCGTTCCGGCACACCGTCTGGGTGGGGCCCCCCGCCCGGCCGGAGGGCCCAGGTGCAGGTCAGCTCCTCTTCGGCTCTCGTGAGCGCGACGTAGAGGAGCCTGCGCTCCTCCGCCTTCGCCGCGCTCGAGCGTGCAGTGACGAGGG
>JBOGGB010000096.1:0-3634 GCA_050743605.1 Acidimicrobiales bacterium | reverse complement strand
AGCTGGGACATGAGGTAGTCACGGATCTTCCAGTCCTCGACAACGAAGTCGCGGTAGTGGCGCTCCTCGAACCATCGGGACTTCCAGTCGGTGGTGACTCCGAGCCGGAACCCGTAGGGGTTGACCTTCTGGCCCATCTACTCGCCCTTCTCGCTCTCGCCCGCAGAATCGCCGTCCGCGGTCCCTTCGTCCTCTGCGACGTCGACTGCCTCCCCGGCTGTGGTGCCGACCTCGTCGGCTACCCCTTCGCCCTCGAAGTCGACCTCGGGCGACTCGACCGCAAGCGCGGCCTCTGCCTCCGCGGCGTGACGGCGCCGGGAGAGCCGACCCGCAAGGTCGGCACGACGCCTCGACTCAGCCACCCGGCGCTGGCGCTGGGCCCCCGCGGCCTGCCGCTCGGCGCGCCGCCGGGCCACGCGCTCCTCGGGCATCCTGCTCACGATGACCGTGATGTGGCAGCTCCGCTTCCGGATCCGCGTCGCGCGCCCACGCGCCCGGGGCCGCCAGCGCTTCAGCGTCACCCCCTCGTCGGCATAGCAGGCGGACACGTAGAGCTCCTCCGCTTCCTCGCCGTCGTTGTGGACCGCGTTGGCGACGGCAGAGGCCAGCAGCTTGGCGACGATCTCGGCGGCTTCTCGAGAGGTGTCGCGGAGAATCTCGGCGGCGCGGTCCACGTCCTGGCCGCGAACGAGGTTCAGCACCACCCGAGCCTTGGTGGCCGACATCCGGCAGTGGCGAAGGACCGCGCGCGTCCCGGGGCGCTCGTTGGTCTTGAGACCGGGCACGTCAGCGTCTCCCCGCCCGCTCTTGCCCGGCGTGGTAACGGAACGTCCGCGTCGGCGCGAATTCCCCGAGCTTGTGCCCGACCATCGACTCCGTCACGTAGACGGGGACATGGCGCCGACCGTCGTGCACCGCGATGGTGTGGCCCACCATGTCGGGAATGATCGTCGAGCGGCGGGACCAGGTCTTGATGACCCGCTTCTCGCCCGTCGAGTTCAACGCGTCGACCTTCCTCAGCAGATGGTCGTCGACGAACGGCCCCTTCTTCAAGCTGCGCGGCACCGCGACCTCCTGCTAGCGCCTGGCGCCGCGGGTGCGGCGACGCCTGACGATCAACTTGTCGGACTCCTTGTGGCGCGGCCGGGTGCGACCCTCCGGCTTTCCCCACGGCGACACCGGGTGCCTGCCGCCGGAGGACTTGCCCTCCCCACCGCCGAGCGGGTGATCGACAGGGTTCATCGCGACCCCCCGCGTCTGGGGGCGGATGCCCTTCCAGCGGTTCCTTCCGGCCTTGCCGACCTTCACGAGCTCGGCTTCGGCGTTCCCGACCACCCCAAGGGTGGCACGGCACTCGATGGAGACGCGCCGCATCTCAGTCGAGGGCAGCCGCAAGGTGGCGAAGGTTCCCTCCTTCGCCACGAGTTGCACGCTCATACCGGCACCCCTGGCGATCTTGCCACCGCCGCCGGGACGCAGCTCGACGCAGTGCACGACGGAGCCGACAGGGATGAAGCGGAGCGGCAGGGCATTGCCCGGCCGGATCTCCGCACCTTGGCCGTTCTGGAGCAAGTCGCCTACCCGGACGCCGGCGGGCGCGAGAATGTACCGCTTCTCTCCGTCGGCGAAATGGAGCAGCGCGATGCGTGCGTTGCGGTTCGGGTCGTACTCGATCGCGGCGACCTTCGCGGGGACGCCATCCTTGTCCCGCCGGAAGTCGACGAGCCGATACTGGCGCTTGTGCCCGCCCCCGCGGTGGCGCGCCGTCTTGCGGCCGTAGTTGTTCCGCCCTCCGGAGCCTGGGTTCGAGGCCAGCAGGGAACGCTCGGGGCGGTCCCGCGTGATCTCTGCGAAATCCGAGACCGTCTGGAACCTTCGACCGGCACTGGTGGGCTTGCGTGAGCGAAGCGGCATGGCGTCCTCAGGTCCCGAAGAAGTCGATCTTGTCGCCCGGATGCAGCGACACGAAGGCACGCTTGGTGTCCGGACGCTGGCCGGTCTTGTTGGTCCGCCGGTTGCGGGTGGCCTTCCCCTTGCGGTTGAGCGTGTTCACGTTGGCGACGTGGACGTCGAACGCCTCCTCGACCGCGCGTCGGATGTCGACTTTCGTGGCGTGGCGGTCGACGATGAAGATGTACACGTTCTGGTTCATGAGCGCGTACGACTTCTCGGAGATGACCGGGCGTCGGAGCACCGAGGTGGGCTCCTTCATGTCGCGGCCTCCTCGTCTTCGCGCGACGAGGCCCCGTCGCCGGGAAGGGTGGAGTCCGAGAAGACCACCCAGTCGCTGCGAAGCACCTCGTAGGCAGAGAGCTCCGAGGAGCGGATGGTCTGAACTTCGGGGAGGTTGGCGAACGACTTCTCGGCGGTGGTCTCCTCGGCGTCGAGCACCACGAGCACGCGCCCCAAGAGGCCGAGCACGTCCAGGGTCTTCTTGGCGTCCTTGGTCCTGGGGGACGGAAAGCTCCACGAGTCGACGAGGGCGACCCGTTCCCCCGCTGCGCGGTCCGAGAGCGCCGAGCAGAGCGCCAGACGGACCATCTTCTTCGGCGTACGTTGCGCGTAGCTCCGCGGCTTGGGGCCGAGGGCGACTCCGCCGCCCGCCCAGTGCGGTGCGCGGGACGATCCCTGCCGTGCCCGGCCGGTGCCCTTCTGGCGCCACGGCTTGGCCCCGCCACCCCTCACCTCGGCGCGGGTCTTCGTGGACTGGGTGCCGGCACGTGCCGCGGCGAGCTGCGCGGTCACCACCTGGTGGAGCACCGCCTGGTTCGGCTCGATACCGAAGACGTCGGGCGCGAGGTCGACGGTGCCCAGAGTCGCGCCAGCCATATCGCGACGCTCGACCGACCGCGCGATTGGCGCGTCACGCTCCCTGCGAACCGAAGGGCGGGGGGTCACGGCATGTTCCCGTTGCGCCGTGGCGGGGTCTTCACCGAGTCTCGCAGCACCACGACCGCCCCGCGAGGTCCGGGGACCGCTCCCTTCACGAGCACGAGCTCACGCTCGGGGTCGCTCGACACGATCTCGAGATTCAGCGCAGTGACCTGGCGCGCGCCCATACGCCCGGCCATTCGGGTGCCCTTGAACACCTTGGAGGGCGTGGCGCAGGCGCCGATCGATCCTGGGGCACGGTGATGCTTGTGGTTGCCGTGCGCCGCCCCCTGCCCCTTGAAATTGTGCCGCTTCATGCCCCCTGCGAACCCTTTGCCCTTGCTCACCGCGATCGCGTCCACCCGCTCGCCCGCGCTCCACAGCTCCGCGGTCAGCTCCTGGCCGACGCTGAACGCGCTCGTGTCCTCGAGGCGGAGCTCCAAGAGATCGCGACCGGGGTCCACACCCGCGTGCTCGTAGTGGCCGCGCTCGGCCCTGGTCAACGTCGACGCGCGGCGGAACCCCCAGGTGACCTGGAGCGCCGCGTACCCTTCGCGCTCGGGAGTCTTCACCTGGACGATGCGCACCGGCGCGATGCGCAGCACCGTCACCGGGACGGCACGGTTCTGCCCGTCCCAGACCTGGGTCATGCCGACCTTCTCGCCGACGATCGCCTTCGTTGCCACGTCTCTCCCTCGCGCACCGGTCTGCCCGTGCGCACGCCAACGCTCCGCCCGGAGTAACCCGAGCGGAGCGCTCGTCC
>JBOGGB010000095.1:0-3599 GCA_050743605.1 Acidimicrobiales bacterium | reverse complement strand
CGCGGTCGATCGGCCAGCGGCTCGGACGTTCGCCGGTTAGGAGCTTCAGGGGGCGACCACCGCGCCTGAGCCTTGCTTACGCGGTCCGCCCTTCGGGAAGTGCACGTACTTCGAGCAGGTCCGCTGGGCGGCCTGGAACGTGGGCGATGTGGGGTTGAGCCCGCCGCCAGTTCCGCTGCTGATCTTGATCGAGATGCCGCCGCCTGTGGAGGAGAACTTCGGGTCGGGGAAGCTCGTCACGCCATGCGAGCGCATGCACTTGGAGAACTTGAGAGCGTTCTGCTCGGCCTGCCTCTGCTGGGCCGCCGAGGGCCTCGGGAGGAGCGACCGGCACGCCTTCGAAGCTGCTCGGAACGTGGGCGATGTGGGGTTGAGCCCGCTACTCGGTGAGATCTTGACCGGTCCACCTGTCTCTGGGAAGTCCTTCACGCCGTGCGAGTGCATGCACTTGGCGTACTCAATGCCGAGCCCTCGCTTTGTGCTGCTTCCCGATGTGCCCTGTGCGGCTGCGGCGGCGGTCGTGGTGGTCGTCGACCCGAGGCTTGCCACGCCAGGCGTCGACGCGCCGCCGCAAGCCGAGGCCAAGAGGCCGATGGAGATGACCATCCCCCAGCCGAGCAGGCGGACCGGCAACTTCCTCATTCGACATCCTCCGTTCACCGAGGCAAGCCCGGCTACGTAGAGACCGCAGCCGGATGTCGTTGTACACCGATGGGCGTTGCGCCACGGTTGCAGCGGGCCGACCTGGATCCACGGACGGGGTGAAACCACCGTGCAACCGTCCGCGGTGCATCCTGGTGGAGTGCGGGTGCTCGTGGTGGAGGACGACGAAGCCCTAGGCGACGCCGTCGCCATTGGTCTGCGCCGCGCCAGGATGGCCGTGGACGTGTCCTACGACGGGCGAGAGGGGCTCGACCGGGCACTGGTCAACGAGTACGACGTCGTGGTCCTCGACCGGGACCTACCCGGCGTCCACGGTGACGCGATCTGCTCCAGGATGGTCGAAGCGGGTCGCCGTGCCCGGATCCTCATGCTCACGGCTTCTTCGACCGTCGACAACCGGGTCGAGGGTCTCGGCGTCGGTGCCGACGACTACCTGACCAAGCCCTTCGCCTTCGCCGAGCTGGTCGCCCGCATCGGCGCGCTGGCACGGAGGGCGCAGCCGTCCGTGCCACCGGTGATGGTGGTAGGAGACGTCGAGGTGCACACCGGGCAGCGCCAGGCGTGGCGTCGAGGCGAAGGGCTCGACCTCACTCCCAAGGAGTTCGGCGTCCTGGAGCTGCTCGTGGCCGCTCGAGGACGCGTCGTGTCCGCTGAGGAGCTCCTGGAGCGCGTCTGGGACGAGCAGTCCGACCCGTTCAGCTCTGCCGTCAAGGTCACGATCAGCCGCCTGCGCTCGAAGCTCGGCGACCCCCCCCTCATCGAAACGGTCCCGCGTGTCGGGTACCGGATCTGATGGGCGGCACCTGATGCGATCGGCTCGTCCCGGCAGGCGGGCCGGCTCGCTGCTCCCGCGCTGGACGGTGCGGCTCAGGCTGATGCTCGTGTACGGCGGACTGTTCCTCGTGTCGGGCGTCGCGCTGCTCACCGTCACGTATGTCCTGGTGCGCCAGGATATCGGCAACGACTTCGTCACCACCACCAAGAACGGGATCGCCGCATTCGTCGACAAGGGCTCTCCGGGAGGCGTGGCCGTCGGGTTCGCCAGCGTCCCGAAGACCATCGCTGCAGCGCCGACGTTAACCCTCCGACAAGGGGGGACTGCCACGGTTCGCACGGCCAGAGGTTGGACGATCGTGCCCGACGACGGCCCCTCGGGACTGGTCATCAAGGTGCCGGTCCCCGGCGTCGCTCCCGGAAAGTCGGTGTCGAGAAAGCAGGCCCAAGAGCAGCTCACCATCCTCGCGTCCGAGCTGCAGAGTGGGCGGAACGCCGACCTACAGGAGCTGCTCTTCGACTCGGGGATCGCCCTGCTGATCATGGCGGCGCTCTCCGTCTTCCTCGGCTGGCTGGTGGCCGGCCGCGCGCTCCGGCCACTCCGGGTGATCACCTCCAAGGCACAGGAGATCTCGTCGGCCAGCCTTCACGAGCGCATCGCGCTGCGCGGGCCGGACGACGAGATGAAGCGGCTGGGGGACACCTTCGACGACCTCCTCGCGCGCCTGGAACGCGCCTTCGACGCGCAGCGCCAGTTCGTGGCGAACGCGTCGCACGAGCTGCGCACGCCCCTCGCCCGCCAGCGCACGATGCTCGAAGTGGCGTCTGAGGACCCCGACGCGGATGTGGCCTCGCTGCGCGAAGCGTCGTCGAAGGCCGTCGCCGCAGGTGAGGAGCAGGAGCAGCTGATCGAGGCGCTGCTCACGCTGGCCAGCTCGGAGCGTGGGCTCGATCACCGTTCCCCGTTCGACCTGGCCGAGGTGGTTCGGCAGGTCGTGGATTCCAAGCGATCGGAAGCGACATTGCGTGCGCTCGAGCTGATGTCGGAGCTGAGCGACGCGCCGACGACCGGCAACCGGAGGTTGACGGAGCGGCTGGCAGCGAACCTGGTGGAGAACGCGCTGCAGTACAACGAGCCCGGCGGGTGGGTCGAGGTCGCTACTGGCGTGGACGCTGGCCATGCAGTTCTGCGCGTCGCCAACAGCGGCCCGGTGGTGCCCGAGGACGAGATCGAGCGGCTCTTCGAGCCGTTCCAGCGCCTCGTGTCCGATCGCACCTCGCGAGAGGGCCACGGGCTCGGACTGTCCATCGTCCGCGCCGTGGCAAACGCGCACGGGGCGACGGTGACGGCGACGAGCCGGCTCACCGGAGGTCTCGACCTGCGCGTCGCCTTCCTCCTCGAGCCAGAAGCCGACGTGAAAGGAACGGCGACGGGGACGGCGACGTCCTCGCCGTAGGGGCTCAGTTGGCGGAACCGTTTCTACGGAGGGCGGAGGAGGGGTGCACGCCGTACCGCCCGGTCGTCGTGCTCACTCGAGATCCTCTGGGGCGGGTGCTGCATTCGGTCATCGTCGGTCCGGTCGCCTCGACGGCACGCGGTCTCAGCAGCGAGGTCGATCTCACCGAGGGCGACGGGGTTCGCAGACCATCCGTGGTGAACCTCGACAACCTCCAGCTCGCCCCCGCGAACGACTGCTGCGACGCGTTGGCAGAGCGGCTCAGGGAACGCCGAGCGAGATCTGCACGGCCCAGCCGCCGCGACGGCCTGCTCTGCGCTCAGACCGAGGAGGGGCCTCGCGATGGCACGGGACCGTCGGCGATGTCGTCGACGCGGTTGACGCGGGCGCACCCGCTACGGGAGACTGAGGGGTGATGATCGGCACCAGGCACTCGGAGGTAGCCATCGCCTAGGGCGCGCTCTGCCGCCGCGCGCACCCTCGACCGTCCACCTGGTGGGCGGTCGTTGCATTTCCGACGAGCTCCACGACCGACCATCCGAGCAGCCACCAGCGCGACCGAGGAAGGACCATGACGACGAACCAGAGCCATCCGGCCGAGGCCGACGGCGAGGCGCACGGCGACGGCGGCGCCGTGCCCCCGCGCGGCCGCCCCCGGGTGGCCGTCATCGGCGGGGACGGGATAGGCCCCGAGGACCTGAGAGT
>JBOGGB010000094.1:0-2511 GCA_050743605.1 Acidimicrobiales bacterium | reverse complement strand
GCGGCGGTGGTGGGCCCGAGGCAGCGCTCAGATCTCCTGCGTCTCCTCCGCACCGTCGCTCGGGGCTGCGCGGGCGGTTGCCCCGCCGGATCCGTCTGCTCTCTCATGGGGCGACGCGAGGTCAGGGCCGAAGTTCAAGGCGTACCGCTCGCACATCGCGAGGAAGCGGGCGTGTGCGTAGCGGTCGAGTCTCGGCGACAACGTCCGCCGCAGGATCGGGACGAGCTCCTCTCGCAAGTACTGCCCGCGAGCCATCCACTGGTAGTAGCGGCGACCGCCATGCTCGTAGGGTCCGTAGAGCCGACTTCCGGGATACGTGCGCTCGAGCCAACGGAACAGCGCTTCGTGGCGTTCGTGCATGCGCAGGGTCACCTGAGGCTGCTTGCCGTCCCCCCCGAAATGCCCTTCTCCGATGAGGAGGCCCACGAGCATACCTTCTTCGAAGTCGTTCGCCATCCATCCTCTCCCAGCCGTCATTGGACCGGTGCAGGCTCGCTCGTGCGGAACCACCACACGCTCTATTCTTGTTTCACCGTCATGTTACCCGTGAATCATTCCAGCCCTGCGCCGAGAGGGACCCCGTACCCGCACTGCGATACTCGGCCAGGTCCCAGGGCGACGAAGCCCTTGTTTCACCGTCATGATCTACGTGGAACCATGGGCTTGGCGTCTCGAAACCGTGGGATCGCCCAGAATCTCGCCTTCGAGCCTTGACCCGCTCTCAGGCGGGAGCCAGGATGGTCGGCGTGACCGTGAAGCGTGTAATGCACCAGCGCGGCCGCCCTGCTTGCTCTGATACTCCGACGGCGCGCGCCGCCGACCTTGGGGCGGTGTGCCTGCGCGAACCCTTGTCTGCACCGTGGTGAGGCGGCTGCGCCGGCGCCGCCTCCGGGATGCCTCGTCGGCGACCGAGGAGTCGATGACCAGGGAGTCGGGGAACGAGGATCTCGCGACCGAGGATCTCGGCGGGGGCGTCGGGCGGGATGTCGAAGCGGGTGATGCGCGCCCGGCCGGGCCCGTGTCCGGACCGTTGGCCGGCTCTGTGTCCGGGCCCGTAGCCGGACAGGTGGCCGGCTCCGCCCCTCAGGCACCGGGTGACGACGCCGAGCCCTTGGCGGGCTCCGGCAGCCCACCGCCGAGCGCCGTAGCCGAGAGCGAAACCCCCGAGCTCGCAGAACGCGCAGAAGAGGGTGACGAGTTGCCCGAGAGTCTGCCACAGGGCCCGGTCCTGCCACGCCGGAGCGGATTCAAGGCCGACGGGGCCATCACGGGCCATGGTGAAGCACCTGACGGCCGCGGCGTGTCCGCCTTCCGTCCGCTGCCGCGAGTGATCGCGATCGCGAATCAGAAGGGCGGGGTCGGCAAGACGACGACGACCGTGAACCTGGGTGCGGCGTTGGCGGAGCTCGGCTACCGGGTTCTCGTCGTCGATCTGGACCCGCAGGGCAATGCCACCACGGGGCTCGGCATCGACGCCCGGAACTTCGAACGTTCGATGTACGACGTCCTCATGCAGGTCGCCCCGCTGGAGGACTGCATCGAGGCGACGAGCGTGCGGCATCTATTCGTTGTCCCCGCAACGATCGACCTCGCCGGTGCGGAGATCGAGCTCGTGCCCGCCTTCAGCCGGGAGCTCCGGCTCCGGCGTGCCGTGGAAGGCGTGGTAGACGATTTCGACTTCGTCCTGATCGACTGCCCGCCCTCGTTGGGGCTCATCACGATCAACGGGCTTGCGGCAGCCAGCGAGGTGCTGGTGCCGATCCAGTGCGAGTACTACGCCCTGGAAGGCTTGGGACAGCTCCTCCGGAACGTTCGTCTCGTGGCGTCGAACCTGAACGACACGCTCGAGGTGAGTGCCATCGTGCTCACCATGTACGACGCACGGACGAGGCTCGCGGTCGACGTCGCCGCGGACGTCCGAGAGCACTTTGGAGACAAGGTTTGCCAGATCTCGATCCCCCGGACGATCAGGCTCTCCGAAGCGCCGTCGTTCGGCCAACCCATCACCGTCTTTGATCCCACGTCCCGCGGAGCGGTGGCGTACCGTGAGCTTGCGAAGGAGGTCAGCAATGGTGCGGCGCAGCGGTCTGGGTAAGGGGCTCGGCGCGCTCATCCCGACGGAGGTATCGGGTTCGGATACGGGCTCCCTACGGGAGGTCCCGATCTCCAGCATCCGGCCCAACACCTTCCAGCCGCGGGTTCGCTTCGACGAAGAGGCGATGTCGGCCCTCGCCGCGTCGATTAGGGAAGTCGGTGTGCTCCAGCCGGTGCTCGTGAGACCGGCCGAGGAGGGGACCGGGGAGTACGAGTTGATCGCGGGCGAGCGGCGCTGGCGCGCGGCCCGTCGAGCTGGCCTCCAGCTCATCCCGGTCCTCGTGCGAGAGGTGTCCGCCGACGACAGCAGCCTCGCCGAGGCGCTCGTCGAGAACCTCCACCGGGAGGACCTCGGACCACTGGAGGAGGCGGCCGCCTACCAGCAGCTCATCGAGGACTTCGGGCACACCCATGAGG
>JBOGGB010000093.1:0-3583 GCA_050743605.1 Acidimicrobiales bacterium | reverse complement strand
GAATCGGTCCCCGAGATCACTCGGGTGATCGACGTCACCGATCACGCGGCGGGAACCAACCCGTACTACGAGGCGGCCAAGAAGTAAGTCCTATACGCCGAGGAAACGGCGAGCATCCTCCGCCGCGTACGACGCGACCGTGGCGTCAGTTGCGGCGGTTGCGTGGATCCGACCGACCACGTCCTCCAGGCGGCTGGCTGGAATGGCGCACGTCATCTCTCTGCGCTCGGCATCCCGGTACGAATGCGGCTCAGGGTGCAACCCACGCTGACCGCCACTTCCCCCTGTTGTTTCGCTACCGCCACGATGTGGCACTGCGGCTTGCCCTCGATGCGTAGGCCAGGCAGGGCGTCGGCGAGCATCATGAGCTGCTTGCCGTTGATGCGGATCAGGACTACGTCCGGTTCGACCGGCGTTTCTGAGAGGGGCCCGTAGATCACGACGTCAGGCCGGTCGGTCACGACGGGGATACCGGGGATCATGTCCGTCGTCACCCAACCTGACTCCACCAGGGCGGCTACATCGGCGCGGCCAGCGACCTCGTCAAGGGTGGCGAACCCGTGGGTCAGCAGCCCAACGCTGCAGTTGCCGTGGTCCGCGGCAACCGTGGCGAAGGTCCGGTCGATTGCCTTGGTCCAGAACACGCATCCCGCTGGAACCCGACCGGTACGGCCGTCTGGAGTGGGTTCCGGCATGGGGGCGTCGAACGGAAGGACACCGGCGGGCGCCGGTCCAGAGAAGGTGATGGCGATCGGTGGCGTCCTGAGGTGCAGCGCTGCCGTGAGCGCGCAGGAGGCGTCGGACCAGCGCGCGAGTGGAGACATGGGTGCAGTCTTGCTGGGCCAGCAACACGGGGCAACATGTTCCTGACCGGATCCCGGTTGCAGGTCAACCCACCATGCGACCAGCCCGCGCCAACCACCTCGCCCGAGGGGTCCGCTTCTAAACGAGTCGGCTTACGCACGCGCCTGCCGCTCAGAGGAAGCTGCCTGCACCCGGCCCGGCATCACACCGCCATCGGCCGCCGCCATAAGTCGGGGCAAGAACCTGCTTGGGCACAACACCCAACTACTGTCATCACCGGCAACGTTTACCCTGTCCCGTGAGCGCGCTGAGTCCGGCGGCCTCCGGCAGTCGTACTGTCGAACTCGTGACCGAGGAGGACGTCCGATGCGCAGCGTGACCTATTCGATGGGCGTATCGCTTGATGGCTACATCGTCGGGCCGGACGGCACTTTCGGCTGGTCAATCCCCGACGAGGAGGTCATGCGTTTTTGTATCGACGAGATACGAGGGGTCGGTGTCCAGCTGTTGGGACGACGGCTGTACGAGACGATGCTGTACTGGGAAACCGCCGACCGGGATCGGGCGCTCGACGACTTGGAGCTCGAGTGGGCCGCGCTCTGGAATCCCCTTCCAAAAGTAGTGTTCTCGACCACGCTGTCGTTAGTGGAAGGCAATGCCCGCCTGGCCACCGGCGCCCTGGCGGAGGAGATCGAGCGGCTGCGAGCCGAGCCGATGGAGGGCGACATCGCGATCGGCGGTGCGACTCTCGCCGCCGAGGCGGCCGCGTCGGGTCTGATCGACGAGTACCGGGCCCGGGCCTACCCGGTGCTGGTCGGAGGTGGCATCCCGTTCTTTCCCCAGTGCGAGCGCCGGGTAGACCTCGAACTCGTCGAGACCCGCGCGTTCAACTCGGGTGTCGTCTACCTCCGCTACAACGTGGCGCGCTAGCCGGCTCGTCCGCTGAGCGAGGAAGAAGGGGGCAAACATTACCGTTGAGGGCACTAGGTCGAGTCCGCCATCGTCTACGGGCTTCGCCTCCTGTCCCTCGCTCGATCGATGGAGCTGATTCTCGCCTGCGCGTCAAGCCACTGATTCGAACGTGCAAGTTGACGTTCACTCGGAAGGTGGCACTGTCCCATCGGGCCGTCAGTCGTGGCTCCGCAGCGCCGACAGACGGCCATCCGCCCGTTGGTCTCGGGGAGATGATCCTTGTCGAGCCGAACGGCCAGCTGGGATGCGTCAGTTGAAGTCACGGCTTCCCCTCGATCTGTCGATCGGCACCCCAGGGTAGACGCGTGGCCGGACTTGCACACGGTCGAGAGGGACGAGCTGACCAACGGTCGCGGTGCCCCATAAGGTTCCGTCCGAGCTGACCGGGAACCTGCCCCAGACTGCCGGGACTTTTCTGGAACGCCCGGGCGGACTTGAACCGCCGACCTCCGGATTACAAGTCCGGTGCTCTATCCGTTCTGAGCTACGGGCGCGTGGTGGGTGGCCGTCTCACCGCTCGACGGCGGGCCACACAATACACGGGGTCGCCTTCGCCGAGATGACTGTCGCGGCTGCAGGTCCGGAACATGCGGGACGTCTATCCGGGGGGTCCCTGCGTCGGGTAGTGCGCGAGGAAGTCGAGGAGCGCCCGGACCCCGAAGGCCGTCGCGCCCTTCGACATGTACCCCGAGGTCTCCTCGGACCTGGCGGGGCCCGCGATGTCGAGATGTGCCCAGGGCACGTCGCCCACGAAGCGGGCGAGCAGCAACGCCGCGGCGATGGTCCCTGCCTCCCGGGCCCTGCCGATGTTCTTCATGTCGGCAATCTCCGAGCTGATGTGCTCGCGGTAGTCGTCTGGGAGCGGCAGCGGCCAGAAGCGCTCCCCTGCGCGGTCCCCCGCCTCTCGGAGCGACTCCATGAGCGCGCGGTCGTTCCCGAGCAGTGCTGCCATGCCCTTGCCGAGTGCGATGACCTGCGCGCCCGTGAGCGTCGCCACATCCACGATGGCGTCGGGCGCGAGCTCGGTCGCCATCGAGAGCGCGTCGGCAAGGACCAGGCGGCCTTCGGCGTCGGTGTTCAGCACCTCGACGGTGCCACCATTGCGCGCGGTGAAGACGTCACCAGGACGCAGCGCACGTCCACCGGGCATGTTCTCGCTCATTGGCGCGATCGCAGTCACCTTGACGGGCACCCGCAGGTCCGCGCACGCGGACAAGACAGCGAGCACGATCGCCGCGCCGCTCATGTCGGTCTTCATCGTCATCATTGCCTCGGCGGGTTTCAGCGAGAGCCCTCCGGAGTCGAAGGTGATCCCCTTGCCGACGAGCACGACGTGCGGGACCGCCCCGTCGGGCCATCCATCTGGCGGCGTATAGGTCGCGCGCACGAGCCTCGGAGGCTCGGCAGAGCCGCGCGCGACCGCGAGCACGCCCCCCAGGCGCTCCTGGGCGATCCTGCCCTCTTCCCACACTTCGACCGTGGTGCCCTCGAGTCCGGCCAGCCGCTCCTGCACGCGCCCGGCGAACAGTCGCGGCGTCAAGTCGCCTGCTGGCGTGTTGGCGAGGTCCCGGGCGAAGGCGGTGGCTGCGGCCGCGGCCGCACCGCGCCTGAGTCCCTCCTCCCATCCGCCTCGTCCGACTACGACGAGCCGCTCGACGCACGGGGGCCCCGGCGTGGAGCGGTAGGCGTCGAAGCGGTACGTCCCGAGCGTCGCGCCCTCGGCGACCGCGGCGGCGACTGCCGCGACCTCACCTCCCGGCGGGTCGTCGGGCACGAGGAGGGCGGCGGCGCCCCCGCCCTCCCCGGC
>JBOGGB010000092.1:0-1623 GCA_050743605.1 Acidimicrobiales bacterium | reverse complement strand
CCTCCCGAGCCTCGCGGACCTCGCGGACCTCGCGAGCCGGGCCGGATGGCGACCACCGGCGTCCCCTCGTAGACGGCGACGCCGCGCCGCTCGACCGCGTCCGCGAGCCCGCGTGCGAGGCGCGCCGGGTGGACCGCCGCGCAGTGTGGGGTATACGTCGCTCCGAGCACCTCCGTCGCTGTGATGAGCTCGCGCGCCTCTCCGGCGTCGAGCCATACGAGGTCGCGCTCGCCGATGCCGGAGCGCCGGGCCTTGGCGACTTCTTCCTTCGCCCGCGCCAGCTGCGCCGGGCTGCGCGCGGCCACGACGGTGCCGCCCTTGGCAAAGTGGCAGTCGATCCCGTCCTGCGCAGCGGCACGACCCACCTCGTCGACGGTCTCTTGCATCGCGACCTGCATCCGGCGAGCTGCGTCGACGCCATGTTCGCGTTCGAGCTTGGTGCCGGACGCCGCGAACAGCGCCGAGCACCAGCCGCCGTTCCGACCCGAGGCCCCGTAGCCGGCGACCTCGGCCTCGAGCACGACCACGCGCAGGCTCGGGTCCGCCAGCACGAGCGAACGCGCCGTCCACAGCCCCGTGTAGCCGGCGCCTACGACGGCAACGTCTACGTCCGTGTCGCCGGGAAGACCCGGACGGACATGCTGCGATCCGGGCAGCGTGTCCCACCACAGCGACCGCCCGTGGTGATCCCCCATATGATCCTGATGCGAGCCACCCACGCCCGGGCTGCTCCCCACTCAGAGCAGGCGCTGCGCTTGGGCCAAGACGTCGCGCAGGATCTGGGTCATGAGGTCGATCTCCTCGCGCTCGCAGACGAGCGGAGGGGAGAGCTGGATGACCGGGTCACCGCGGTCGTCAGCCCGGCAGATCAGCCCCGCCTCGAAGAGCGCGCCCGACAGGAAGCCGCGCAGCAGGCGCTCGCTCTCCTGCTGGTCGAAGGACTCCTTCGTCACCTTGTCCTTCACGAGCTCAATCCCGTAGAAGAAGCCCTCGCCGCGCACGTCGCCCACGATTGGCAAGTCGTACAGCGTCTCGAGGGAGGACCGGAAGTAGTCACGGGTCTTCTGCACGTGGTCGAGGATGTGCTCACGTTCGAAGATGTCGAGGTTCGCGAGCGCGACCGCACAGCTCATTGGGTGGCCTGCGAACGTGAAGCCGTGGACGAAGCTCGCGTTCCCCTCGAGGAAGGGCTCCACGAGCTCGTCGCTCGCGATCATCGCCCCGAGGGGTGCGTACCCGCTGGTGATCCCCTTGGCGACGGTGATGATGTCCGGTTGGTAGCCGAACACCTGCGCGCCGAAGTACTCGCCGAGGCGACCGAACGCGCAGATCACCTCGTCGGAGACGAGAAGCACGCCGTAGCGGTCGCAGATCTGCCGCACGCGCTCGAAGTACCCGGGAGGAGGGGGGAAGCAGCCTCCGGCGTTCTGCACCGGCTCGAGGTACACCGCAGCGACCGTCTCGGGACCCTCGCGCTCGATGGTGCGGCCGATCTCGTCGGCGGCCCAGCGACCGAAGGCCTCGAGGTCGTCGGCGTGCTCGGGGGCGCGGTAGAAGTTCGTGTTGGGCACCTTGACGGCGCCGGGCATGAGCGGTTCGAACGGCGTGCGCAGACCCGGGATG
>JBOGGB010000091.1:0-2901 GCA_050743605.1 Acidimicrobiales bacterium | reverse complement strand
GTCGGCACCACCCTCGTCGTGAGGATGCCGGCGGTGGTGGTCTTCCCTGCGCCGTTCGGGCCGAGAAGCCCGAAGATCTCACCGGTCCTGACGTCGAGGTTCAGATGGTCGACCGCTGCGAAGTCGGAGCGCGGGTAGACCTTCGTGAGCTCTTCGGTGTGGATGATCCCCGCACCGAGATCGCGCACCGCGTCGGGGAAGGATGCCGTCTCTACCGACATTCGTGCCATGCTAGCCGTGGCCTCTTGTCACCCGACCGCCAACGGACTCCTCGGTCGACGCAGTGAGCTTCGCGTACGAGCAGGCACGACCTTTCGGTGCGCGAGACTCGGCCATGCCCGCGCGTGCCGCAGGACGGTGCAGGGTCACCATCGGCGATCTCGAGGTGACCTTCCTCCCCGACGGCTTCATCTGCACCTCGCCCGAGAGTTCCTATCCGGGCAGCTCCGAGGCCCTGTGGCGGGCGAACCACCACCTTCTCGACGGCGACGGGCGGTTCGTGATGAGCCTCGGCGCCCTCCTCGTGCGCAGCGGAGAGCGACGGGTCCTCGTGGACCTCGGATGGGGACCGACGCAGTCGGAGATCGTCGACCCCTCGTCGGGCGCCATCGACGGCAGGATCGTCGGCGGCGCGCTGCTCGGACACCTCGCGGCATGCGGGGTGCGCCCCGAGGACGTCGACACGGTCCTGTTCTCGCACCTGCACCGGGACCACACGGGATGGCTGGACCACGACGGCGCGCCATGCTTCCCCAATGCCGACCATCTTGTCGCCGAGGCGGAATGGGCCTACTGGACCACGGCCGTCGACGTCGGTGTCGGACCGGCGCCGACGAGGGAGCAGCTCGAGGTGCTGGCGACGCGAGTCGGGTTCGTCGTCGACGGGGATACGCCGGTGCCCGGCGTCGACGTCCTCGCCACGCCGGGGCACACCCCGGGCCACTGCAGCTTCGTCCTCTCGTCGGGCAGCGCGCGCGCCCTCGTGCTCGGCGATGCCGTCCACTGTCCGCTCGAGCTGCTCGAGCCTGAGCTGGGATTCGTCGCTGACGTGGACCCGGCTCTCGCGCAGCGGACGAAGCGCCAGATCGAAGCCGAGCTGCTCCGGGCCGGCACGGTCGCGGTCGGCCCGCACTTCGCGGACCTCGTCTTCGGCCGTCTCTTGCCCGGCGACGGCAGGCCCAGCTGGCATTTCCCGGCGACCCAGCGGTCGATAGACGGGGTCGGCCCGCCTGCGGGCAAGTCGGAGGATGACGACGCGTGACGAGGAAGGAAGGAGAGGCGTGACGAAGAAGAAGGTCGGCATCAGGCTGCCGAAGCAGGCGCACGACCACCCACAAGAGGACTGGTCGTTCGAGCTCGAGGCGCTGGCCCCGATCGCCGACATCGTGGAGGTCCCCGCCGACACCCCGACCGAGTTCGTCGAGGGCGCACGGCACATGGACGCGCTCATGACGTCTTGGGGCATGCGCATCGACAAGCAGATCATCGACGCGATGGACCGCTGCGTGGTCATCGGACTCTCGAGCGTGGGGGTGGACATGGTGGACGTGGACGCGGCCACGTTGGCGGGCATCGTCGTCACCAACGTCCCCGACGTGTTCACCGAGGAAGTCGCCGACCACACGATGATGCTGCTCTTGGACGCGGCGCGGATGACGGCGACGATGGCGCGGTTCGTCGCCGGCGGGGAATGGCACCAGGGGCGACCGGCTCTGAGCCTCCGACCACGGCTCTACGGCCAGACGCTGGGCTTCTACGGGTTCGGGAACGTCGCGCGCTGCACGGCGCGACGCGCCAAGCCGTTCGGGCTGCACCTCTTGGCGCACGACCCGTACCTGAGCGAGCTCGAGATCACCGGAGCCGGGGTGGAGCCGGTGAGCTTCGGCGATCTGCTCGAGCGGAGCGACTTCGTCTCGGTCCACGCGCCGCACAACCGTGAGACGGAGCACGTCTTCGGTGCCGCGGCGCTTGCACGCATGAAGCCCACCGCGATCCTCGTGAACACGGCCCGGGGCGCGCTGGTGGACGAGGTCGCCCTCGTCGACGCGCTGCGTACGGGCGTCATCGCCGGCGCTGCGCTCGACGTCCTCGAGCAGGAGCCCCCTCGGCCGGACAACCCGCTCCTCGCCATGGAGAACGTCGTCGTCACGCCACACGTGGCGTCGGCCACCACGCGCATGCGGCCCGAGACCCGGCGTCGGGCGGCGCGCGAGGTGGCCATGGTGCTACAGGGCCGGTGGCCCATGAGCTGCGTGAACCCGACCGTCCTGCCCCGAGGAACTCTCGAGCGGTGGCAGCCCTATCCCATGAACCGAGGTCCGAACCGATGAAGGTCGCTGCTGCCATCGCCAGGTCGCTGAAGGCCGAGGGGGTCGACATCCTCTTCGCGTACCCGGTGAACCCCCTCATCGAGGCTGCGGCCGAAGTGGACATCCGTACGGTCGTCGTCCGCCAGGAGCGCACGGGCATCCACATGGCCGACGCGTACGCCCGGGTGACCGCCGGGGAGAAGCTCGGGGTCTTCTGCATGCAGCACGGCCCCGGCACTGAGAACGCGTTCGGCGGGGTGGCGCAGGCCTACTCGGAGTCCGTCCCCATCCTCGTGGTGCCCGGCGGCTACGCGCGCCGGAGCGCACACTGCTACCCGAACTACAACGCCACGTTGAACATGCAGCACGTCACCAAGTGGGCCGAGCCCCTCACCATGGGGGCGGCCGTCCCGGAGGTCATGCGGCGGGTGCTCTCGCAGCTGCGCAACGGTCGAGGCGGCCCGGTGCTGCTCGAGGTGCCGGCGGACGTCTGGAGCGACGAGGTGCCCGACGACTACGTCCACACGCCCACCTTGAGGGCGAGGAGCGGTCCCGATCCGGCAGACGTGGCCGAGGCGGCGAGGATCCTCGC
>JBOGGB010000090.1:0-12298 GCA_050743605.1 Acidimicrobiales bacterium | reverse complement strand
GCCGGCGGGAGCTGTCGTCGGGCTGGGACGGTGACGTCGGCTCCACGCCGGCGCACGGCACTGCTGATGACGCTCACCGGAATCCGCCAGAGTCGCTCACTGGTCCGCGACTGGCGGTAGTAGCGCCACACTGCACCTTTGGCAGCGAAAGGGTGCTCCGTTCAGGACTGGCGACCGCACTGGCAGAGACGATGGCGACCGTGCTGGCGACCCCGCGGATCCCTCTTACCTGGCGAACCGCTAGGGCGTCCGCTGCCAACGCCTTTATCGCGTTGGACCTTCCACGGCGCGAACTCTGAGGGCAGCGATCACGCCATGAGGGCGACTGCTCGACGAGATCGTCACATCGCTCTCGTACTCTCGGCGCGTGAAGGTACGAGACGTCATCCGTATCCTGGAGCGTGACGGCTGGCGCCTCGACAGGCAGGTCGGCTCTCACCGCCAGTTCCGTCATCCGGACCGGCCCGGGACCGTTACCGTCGCAGGCAATCCGAGTGCCGAGGTGCCGAAGGGTACGCTGGGCTCGATCTGGCGGCAGGTCGGCCGGTCGGGAAGGCAGAATCGTGACTGAGTACGTCGTGGTCATCGAGCAGGAAGGCGAGACCTGGGGCGCGTATGTGCCCGACCTCCCTGGCTGCGTGGCGGCTGGCGACTCCCGTGACGAGGTCGAGAAGCTCATCGCCGAAGCGATTCCTCTGCACATCCAGTCGTTGCGCGAGCATGGCGAGCCGGTCCCCCCTCCGACGGCGATGGGCTCGACCAAGGTCCGGGTCGCCTGAGTACCCGGAATGAAGCCACGGGGAGGGTCGTGCGATGACCGTCGGCGCTGGGAGGTCGCCGCGAGGCGGTAGTTCGTTCATGGCTGGCGACCCGGTGGGTTCGCCTCACCTGGCGTATCCCTCACGGCGAACCTTGGCATGGAGGGCGGCGAGGCTGATCGCCGGGCCTTCGACCACTGGATCGAGGTTCGCATTCTGGGAGGCCAGGTGCGCCACTGTGATGTCGCGCGCGGGAGAGCCTGGATGCCTCGGGCAACGCGGTTAGCGCGGGACCACGCGTAGGATCGGCAGCAGTGGCGCCCGCCGAGGACAGAGGGCATCTGAGTGACGCGGCCCAACGGGCGGACCGCCGATTCGAGGCCATTGCCCGTCGCGCCGATGAAGGAGTGCAGTCCGCAGGCCGCGACGCAGCCGCGTTACTCGGACGACACCCACGGGCGTCGCGCGTCTCGCAGCTGGCGCGAGCCGTCCTTGACCGACAATCAGAGGAACGGTTGGGCTTGGCGGCGTCGGGGGCCGCGTTCTGGCTGGTTATTTCCGCGTTTCCGACCGCAGCTGCCGTCGTCAGCTTGTTCGGTCTCGTGGTGACTCCGACCCAGGTCGCCAATGACCTGAGCAACCTTACGCGCGGGGCACCGGCGTCGTTCGGGTCGCTCATCACCCATCAGCTCCAGCACGTTGCCGCCTCCGATAGGGATCAGCTGTCCATCGGGCTCGGTGTCTCCGTGGTGCTCGCCGTGTGGAGTGCCTCGGCCGGCCTTTACAACATCGACCGCGCTGTTCGGTACGCCTTCGGGCTTCCCCGTCAGCGCTATTTGGACGCTCGAGCCCGGGCGGTGGGCGGGGCCCTCGTCGCGGTCGTGGTACTGGGCGCCATGGCGCTGCTCACCTCGGTCGTCGGTGCCAACGCGCCCACCATCGTGGTTGCCGCAGTCGCGGTGCCCTCGGCGCTGGTGGCGTTGACCGTTGCGATCGCCACGCTGTACCGATTCTCCATCGGCCCGAGCGTCCATGCTCGCCAGCTGTTCCCGGGCGCGGTCTTCGCCGCGGCTACCGTTTTGGTGTCGCTCGTAGGGCTTTCCATCTACCTCGCGCTGTCGGCGGACTTCGTCGCCATCTACGGCGCCTTCGCCGGCGCAGTGGTCGGCATGGTAGGCACCTACCTCGCCGCGTACGCGCTGCTGCTGGGTGCCGTCGTGAACGCTGAGCTCATACACCCGCCCGCGAGCGGGACGTCGGCTGGGACAGGCACATCCCGGCGGTAGGGCACCCCGTGCGTACAGAATGCCATCCGGTCTCGGAGGAGTGGAGAGATCACCGACACGCCCGAATCCATTTACCTGTTGAGAGGGCGCACAGGTCCACATCCCTTGACGTTCAGTCGGTTCAGCTGTCCGCGCGCTCACCTACCGCCGGCTCTGCGCGCCTGCGGCGGCGCGAGCCGATAGCTTGACAGGGCTAGCTGCGACCTAGGACGGAGGGACATCGATGGATGAGGGACGACCAATCTCCTACATGGCGCTCGAGGTTGGCACGCCCGTCGTGGCCGCATCGGGTACTGAGTTCGGCAAGGTAGAGCACGTGCTTCAGATCCCAGAGCTCGACCTGTTCGACGGGATTGCAGTAACGACCACGCACGGCCTCCGTTTCGTTGATAGAGATCAGATCTCAGACATGTCGACTACGGCCGTTCGGTGCAAGCTGACGGAAGCACAGGTCGCGTCTTTGCCTGCGCCTCACGGGACGCCCGTCCTTCGGCCGGATCCAGGTCACGATGAGGGTCGTTCGCTCACGGCTTGGTATGGACGCACCTTTGGCAGGGAGCACTGGAAGTCGGTCGACTGACGGATCCGGCAGCGCCCTCACTGCGTGGCTTCCTTCCTCAGACAGAGGACCAGTCCCACCTCGTCGAGGCGAAGGACGGAGCGCTGCCGCGCGTTGCGAGGTGGAACTGTTCAGGAAGGCCGAGATGGCCCGGTATTGGGACTTTCGCCGGTCTCGACCAGGGTCTGCGCCACCTCTCGGAGCTTGACGTTGAGATGCTGCGAAGCCCTACGGAGGATGTCGAAGGCTTCATCCGCCGTGATCCGCTCACGCTCCATAAGGATGCCCTGTGCTTGCCCGATCAACTCCCGGGTGGTCAACGCGAGACGGAAATTCAGCGCACGGCGCTCGTCGTCAACGTGGGTCTGGGCGGTGGAGAGCGCCAGGGCGGCCAGCGCAGCGAGCAGTAGCCCCCTGGCGCGGTCGACGACGCCGAAGGCCTCGGCGTACCGGGCGTAGAGGTTCAGTGCGCCGACAGTGCCGTCGGTCGTCAGTGGCAAGGCCAGCAGGCTACGTACTCCCTTGGCCCTTGCTTCGGGCCCGAACTGGGGCCACCGCGGGTCGTTCCCAAGGTTGCCGGAGTAAAAGACCGTGCCGCTCGCAATGGCGTCGAGGCAGGGGCCTTCGTTCGCGTCTTGCTGGAGGGCGTCGAGCTCGGTCACGAGTGGGTCGGTACGCACCGGCCTCGTGATCGCTCCCTCGACCACTACGAAGATACCGGCATAGTCACAGCCGTCAACATTCGCCACGGCTACGTCGGCGACCAGGGCCAGGGTCTCGTGGACACCCCCGGCTGAGAACAGCGACCGGGCGATCTCGGAGAAATCAGCCGTCAGCGGCCCTGTAGGGTCCGTGTTGCTCGCCAGGCTGCTCATGGGCGGTTCGGCTGCGGCCATGGCCTTCGATCCCCGGTCTCGATCCGGCGCACAGTCTCCCACGTCCAGCGCACGTCCGCGGTTGGTCGTCGGCCGAGCGGATATGCTGCCGGTGCCTTCGACAGCGAGGGCTTGCCAGCCCGCAATCGACGATGTCCATTGCGGGGTTGGGGCGGTCGTTGTGCTCAACCTTTCGCAGTCGACACCTGGCCCGGTCTCGAGACCTCTTGGGGGTTCGCAGAGGCCGGTCGGCGTCGTCCGGCATCGCCATGGAGTGTCCGCGCGCGGGCCACGTCTGGCTCGTCGCGCAGGGTCAGCGTCATCAGGGCGATCCTCTCGTCGCGTTCTTGCGTTCACCCAGGCAGCCCAGCACTCACGTCGGGAGAAGAGGTCCGAAGCAGCAGCGCGCTGTGACTGACCGTCGGGTCGACGTCCTCGATCGATACCGCCGCGACGCCAAACTTTCTCCGGGCGAGCTGTGGCTCAGGTACTTCGAGCTAGGGGGCATGAGCAGCGCGCTCGAACTGCAGGCCATCCTCTATGGTGCGCTCCAACCGAGCGTGCACGAGCACGACCTCATCGCCCACGCCCTCAACGAGCGGTTCGTCGAGCTCGGAGGGAACCATCCGGTGCCCTATGCGGGTGACACAGAGGGGGTGTGGTGACATCGGGACCGTCATTGATCCGCTCCACCAGCGGAGCTTCTGCCGACTATCGAGTGCTCGGCGAACGAGTCCGGGCCGCCGGACTCCTCCGACGCCGACCCTGGTACTACGCCATGAAGATCACGCTGACCCTCTCCGGCTTCCTTCTCGGATGGACCGCCTTCTTCCTCGTCGGGAACTCGTGGGCGGTGCTCGGGGTGGCGGTGATCCTCAGCGTGCTGTCCACTCAGGTCCTCTTTTTGGGCCATGACGCAGGGCATCAGCAGATCGCTGGCTCGCGGCGGATCAACCGGGCGGTGGGGCTCGTTGCCGGGAACGCACTGACGGGGGTGAGCTTCGGCTGGTGGGTCCCGAAGCACAACGCCCACCACGCCTACCCGAACCAGGTGGACCGGGATCCTGATCTCGGCAATGGCCTCGTCGCCTTCACGACCTCCACGGGCACCGAAGCGAGCCGAGGGATCTTCGTGCGGCTTCGGGCCCGTGTCGAAGTGTGGCTGTTCGTCCTCCTCCTCCTCCTGCAGGGCCTCGGCCTGCACGTGACCAGTGTCCGGTCCATCGTCCAACCGCGGAGGCGGCATCGCTTCGCAGTTCTCGAGGGGATGCTCCTGCTCGGCAACGCGACCTTGTACCTGCTACTCGTGTTCTGGGTCCTCTCCCCGACGAAGGCTGCGGCATTCGTCGCCATCCAGCAGGGGTTGTTCGGTCTCTATCTGGGGTTCTCCTTCGCCCCGAACCACAAGGGCATGCCCATCATCGGCCGAGACGAGCGGCTCCCCTTCGTCGAACGCCAAGTGACCACCGCTCGGAACGTGACCGGCGGCAGGCTCACCACGATGGTCCTGGGCGGCCTGAACTACCAAATCGAGCACCACCTTTTCCCGACGATGCCCCGGCCCAATTTGGCCAGGGCCCAGCGGATCGTCCAGGCCTTCTGTGCAGAGCAGGGGTTGCCGTATCGCCAAGTAGGCCCAATCGCCTCCTACCGGCAGGCGTTCCTGCCCGGTCATGAGACCGACGCTCTACATCACCGACTGCCCTCGTCGGGGGTCTCGGCGAAGGCCGAGGCCACCTGGTTGCCGGTAGGGCGCTGAGCCCGAGAGCGGTCGTCGTCAGACGATGGCCGGGGCCCGGTATGCGGTCCGGGCGAACTCGCTGATCGGTGCAGGCTGCACGGTGGCACGGATCGAGACCTGGACGTGGGGCTCGACCTGCAGCTTTCGGGAGTTCGGTTTCTCGCCCCAGACGACCACGACCTCGGTGCCCGGCCGGGCCCAACTACTGTCGACGACCGCCAGGGAGAGCAAGGCGCGCTCGTTGGCGCTGTACCCGGTCCACGTCGACACGCCGACATCCCTTCCTTCGGAGGTGACGCGGTCGTACTGGAAGGTCGTGTACAGCGACATCGGGAGCTTGATGAACTTCGCCCCCGGCCCGGGATGGAAGAGGGAGCCGGTCGCCTCTGCGACGTCGTCGCCGTTCCAGACCAAGGTGACCTTCTTGTGCGCCTCGCTCGCTCCTTCTTGGACGAGGCGCTCCAGGGCTTCGCGCCCGATGAAGTCGTGGTCGAATTTTACGATTCGCCCGTATCCGAGGTCGTACGGGGTGAAGTAGTAGTCCGAGATCTCAGGCGAGAAGAAGCTTCCTCCAAGAGGAGACACCGTCTCGTAGGCTCGGTCGTCGAGCCACTTGCGGTACTCGGCGAGGCGTTCGTCCGAGTAGATGGCGGGCAGGGGTCTGGGCAGCCAGCCTGACTCCAGCGCGTTCGTGTGGTACGCGTTCGCTCCGACGCGCGTCAAGCCGTGCTCTTCGCCGGCTTTCAGCAACGCGGCGAGCACGGCGTCGTTGTCTTCCCAGGGTCCCCACATTTCGAAGCCCGGCTCACCGGCCATGCCGTGGCGCAGCGCGCGAACATGCCGGCCGGCGATGGTGAAGTGCGTCATCGCGAAGAACTTGAGCTGCGGAGGCTCTTGACCGATCGCGCGCGCGACGACGTCGAACGCTCCGGGGCCTTGGACCTGGTAACGGTAGAGCACCGGATCGCCTGGCCGTACCAGCGAGTTGTCGTCCCGCCAGAACGCGACGTCGTAGTCTCCACTCGCAGCGTGGTAGTTGACCCAATTGATCGAAGGTGGGATTCCCACCAGCTGGTACTCCTCTTCGGAGAGATGGAAGAGGATGCTGTCTCCGATCACGTGGCCGTCGTGGTTCGTCGCCACGAACTGCTTGGCGGTGTCCACGGGGAAGGTCTCGAAGCTGTTCACGCCGAGGCTGCTCAGCAGGCGCAGCGCGTCCGGTCCCTCCACGTGGAAGTCGACCATGTGATGAGACTGGTCGTAGAGGCAGGCGCCCTCTCGCCACGAGCGCTGCTCGTCCCTCCAGTTCGAGTACTCCGCGGGCACCCGGGGCACGACCGAAGGGGGGGTCTGGGAGCTCCACAGGAGCTTGACCGGGCTCCCCGCGGCGCGGATCGCCTCTTCGAGATTCTTCGGCATCGTTCTCCTCGTTGCAGCCGTCGAGGCCGGGAAGTCCTGCGCGTGAGCGGGACGTCGGCGCGTGGGCGATAATATATGATCTGCCGAGACTATGGACCGGGCCGCGGCGCGGCGGGCTCCAACCGGAGGACGTCCTCGGCAGCGGCAAGGTACTTGGCGGCGCGGTCCTGTCCCTCGGGCGTGAGCGGGACCAGCGGAGGTCGCACGAATCCCGAGTCGATGATCCCCCGCTGTTCGAGCGTCCACTTCGCGGGCGCCGGGTTCGTCTCGACGAAGAGCAGGTCCGCGAGCGGAAGTAGTGCGAAGTGCTGGTCCGCAGCCCCGGCCGTTGTGCCGGACGACCACAGGTCATAGAGGCGGGCGACGCCGCCCGGAGCGAGGTTGGAAAGGGCACTGACGAACCCGACACCTCCGAGGGACAGGAGGGGAAGGCAGAGCTGCTCGATCCCGGACCAGACGAGGAAGTCTCTGCCACAGGCGTGGATGACCCGGGAGAAGTGCTCGAAGTCCCGGGTGGTCTCCTTTATGCCGACGATGTTGTCGTGGTCCGCCCGCAGGCGCGCGACGGTCTCGGGGTCGATCGACACCGAGGTGCGCGAGGGGACGTTGTAGATCACGATGGGCATCGAGGGGAACTCCGACGCCACCGCCCCGTACCAGGATCGCAGTCCAGCCTGCGTGGGTATGGCGTAGTAGGGCGTGACGACCAGCGCCGCATCGGCACCGAGGTCGACTGCCGCCTGCGTGAGCGAGAGCGTCTCGTCGAGCTTGGTCGAGCCGGTGCCGGCCAAGAAGGGGCACGCATCGCCGGTGACCTCGGCCACGACACGCATCGCCTCGATCCGCTCGGCGGCACTCTGGGCGGAGGGCTCCCCCGTGGAGCCCCCGATCGAGATACCGTGAGATCCCGCATCGAGCTGCCAGGTGACGAGCTTGCGCAAGCTGCTCGTGTCGAGCGAGCCGTCGGCTGCGAAGGGCGTCAAGGTCGCAGTGATCGCGCCACGGATCGAGGTGGGGTCTGATCGGAACTTCACCGTGCTCGACCTCCATTGCTTGTACGGCGTCTCGTGCTGCGGCGCGGTCCTGTCCGGCGCGGATCAGAAGGGTATGGCGGCACATCGACGGGCCCTGACGTCCCCAGTCCGTCCGCGCCGACCTGGGCGCCGACCTCGTCCAGGACGTAGGCGTTCAGCGGTCTGACGCGTCCGTCGAGGCCACAGACAGGTGACGCGTCGCGATACCAGGACTCGATGACCGCGTTCCCCCAGAAGTCGCGGCGCTTGGGGTCCTTCACGTCCCAGCGAAGCGTCTCGTGGTCGGGATCACCGGTGTAGTAGTCCGACGTGTAGATCTCCAACCGATGGCCATCTGGGTCCCTCAGGTAGACGTAGAAGGCGTTGGAGACGCCATGGCGTCCGGGCCCCCGCTCGATGTGCGTTTCCAGGTCCTGTGCGCCCAGGCTGTCGCACAGCCTCAGGATCTGGTGGGACTCGTGCGCGAAGAACCCGAGATGGTGGAGACGAGGGCCGTCGCCGCTCGTGAAGGCCACGTCGTGGACCGTCTGCTTTCGGTACATCCATGCGGCATAGAGCCGCTGGTCCTCGCCCTCGATCGTCTCGGAGCACCCGAAGCCGAGGCGCTCGTAGTGACGGTAAGCCCGCTCCACGTCAGGCACGGAGATGTTGAAGTGGTCGAGTCGGGAGATGTCGGCACCCCTTCGAATGTCGTACCGCTGCGTCAAGCGCTCGGGGTGGCCGATGTCGTGGAAGAACTCGACGGTGAAGCCGAGGGGGTCTTCGACGAGGACAGACGGCCCCATACCGGCCGTCGTACCCGATGGCACGCGCTCGACCGGGCACTCGAGCGCGGAGAAGTACCGCTCGGCCCGGTCGACGTCAGATGGCGTGCGGACGCGGAACGACAGCCTCCGACATGCAGGGAAGGGTCCCTCGGAGAGCACGAGGTTGTGGTGAGTCAGCTCCTCGTACCCACGCAGGTAGAGGCGCCCACCGTGCTCCGCGGTCACCGCCATGCCGATGACGTCCACCCAGAACCAACGAGAGCGGTCGATGTCGGTGACCTGGAGCTCGCAGAAAGCTGCGCGTACGATGTCAGGAGGGAGCAGTCCCGAGGTCCGCATTGGTGGAGTCGGACGTCCGAGCATGCTCACGGCCGAGCGCCTGTAGCGTCGACGGCGCCTAATCCGAACCTCGGTACGGGGAGCGCTTCCATTGCGACGTGGACGACCTGAGGCTCGCAGAAGAAGTCGATGCTGCGTACGCCGCCCTCTCTTCCGAGCCCGCTGGCCTTGACGCCGCCGAAGGGCGTGCGCAGGTCGCGGACGTTGTGCGAGTTCAACCAGACCATTCCCGCATCGATGGACTGAGCCACTCGATGGCCCCGGCGCAGATCGCTCGTCCAGACGTAGGCCGCCAGCCCGTAGCGAACGCTGTTGGCGAGCCGCACGGCCTCGTCTTCGGTGTCGAACGGCGTGCAGGTCACGACCGGCCCGAAGATCTCCTCCTGGAAGATCCGCATAGATGGCGTGACATCGGCGAACACGGTCGGTTCCAAGTAGTTGCCCTGAGGGAGGTGGGGTGGGCGTGCGCCGCCGGAGACGAGGCGCGCTCCCTCTTCCAGCCCGGCACGTACGTAGGAGAGCACCCGTGCGTGATGCTCGGGGTGGACCAGCGCGCCGACCTCCGTGCGCGGGTCCGAGGGCGGACCGACGACGATCCGAGACGCCCGGTCTGCGAGACGCTCGAGGAACGGGTTGTAGACGGCTCGCTCGACGAGCAGGCGCGACCCTGCGGTGCATCGCTCGCCGTTCAGGGAGAAGACCCCGAAGATGGCCGCGTCGAGCGCCTCCTCGAGGTCGGCGTCGGCAAAGACCAGGACCGGGGATTTGCCGCCCAGCTCGAGGGAAAGCCCCTTCAGACAGGCGGCCGAGCGTCGCATGATCGTCTCCCCGGTGGTCGTCTCACCGGTGAACGAGATCAGAGGTACGCCGGGATGATCGACGAGCGCCTGCCCCGCTCGCTCTCCGAGGCCGTGCACCATGTTGAAGGCTCCCGGCGGCAGGCCGGCCGCCTCGAAGATCTCCGGCCACAAGCTGGCGGAGAGCGGGGTGCGCTCTGCAGGCTTGAGCACGACGGAGCACCCTGACGCCAAGGCCGGAGCAAGCTTCCAACTCTCGAGCATGAAAGGCGTATTCCACGGCGTGATCAGTCCCGCTACGCCAACCGGCTTTCGCACGACGTAGTTCAGCTGTGCTCCCGCGACCCTGTAGGACTCTTCTCCAATGGCGACGATCACGTCGGCGAAGAAGCGGAAGTTCTCAGCCGCTCGCTTTGCCTGGCCAAGCGCCTGGCTGATGGGGAGCCCGGTGTCGAACGACTCGAGCTCGGCGAGGCGCAGGTCGCGAGCCTCGATCATGTCGGCGACCGCGCGGAGCACCTGTGACCGCTGCCTTGCCCCCATCTCCTTCCAGGTCCCTGCGAGGAAAGAGTCCCCTGCGGCCGCGACGGCCTGGTCAACGTCCTCGGAGCCGCCCGAAGCGACCGTCGCGTACACCGAATTGGACGCCGGGTCCGACACGTTGAAGGTCGATCCATCCGTGCTGTCGACATGCTTGCCGCCGACATAGTGCTGCAGGTGCGCGGGCAGACCGTGCGGAGCCTGGAGTTGTGCCGGGACCTCGGCAGTGTTCATCGGGCTCCCTTCTGCGTCCTGCTGGGCTCGACGGCGTTCGACGACCCGGCTGCCGTCGGCGTCACGAGCGGGGGGCCCCGGCGCGGAGCCAGTCGTCGAAATGGCCGCGCCACGCCGGCCCCAAAGGGTACAGACCCTCGACGCTCGCTCCGTTGCGGACCTGATCGGCGATGAACTGCTCCTGCAGCTCCTGGTCCAATGCCAGGGGGGCAAGCTCTGTTACGAGCGCACGCGGCACGACGACGACGCCGTCGGCGTCGCCGACGACGACGTCGCCCGGCTGCACGACCGTTCCCCCGCAGGTGATCGTCCCGTCGACCTCGAATGGCATGTGCCGTCGGCCCAGCGCGGAGGGATGGGCGGCACGGGAGTAGATGGGGATCGTCAGCGCTTTTACCGGCACGCTGTCACGCAATCCCCCGTCCGACACGATCCCGACCGCTCCCCGGACTTGCGCTCGGAGGGCGAGGATGTCGCCGACAGTGCCGGCCTCCTCCACCCCTCTCGCCTCCATCACCAGGACGTCGCCGGGCTCCAGCGCCTCGATGCTGGCCTTCTGGGCGTTCATCGGCCCGGCGTACGTCGCGACCAGGTCCTCGCGGACCGGCAGGTACCTCAGGGTCCGGGCCCTTCCGACGAGCTTCAAGTCGGGTCGGCTCGAGCCGACGCCGTCTACCGTCACGTTGCGGAGCCCCCGCTTGGCGAGCTGAGCCGTCAGCGTGGCCGTCGACACCTGGCGCAGCTGCTCGACGACTCCGGCGGGCAGCGCGGGCATCTGGTCCTGCGGCCCTCCCCGGGCGTCGGCGCGCAGCGCGTCGTCGCACCGAGGCTGAGCGCCGAACTGAGGCAGCGGCTCCGAGGACGCCAGGACCGGGTTCGTCACCCGGACGGCGCGGTCCGGTGTCTTGACGGCGCTCACCTCGACCGTCACGGTGTCACCCGGCTCGGCCGTCGACGCGCCCGCCGGGGTGCCCGTCAGAATCACGTCGCCCGGCTCGAGGGTGATCGTCCGGGACAGATCGGCCACGAGGAAGCCGAAGTCGAAGAACACGCCGTCGGTCCAGTCCTCCTGCACCAGCTCGTCGTTCAGCCACGTCCGGATCTGCAGTGAGCCGGGCTCGAGGCCCGATGCATCGAGGACGTCTGTCGAGAGGGGGGTGAGGCCGTCGCTCCCTTTGTACCGCAAATTGGAACCGCGGTCGCAGTACCGCAGGTCGTACAGCGCCGCGTCGTTGGCGGCCGCGACGAACCGGACCCGGCTCCAGCCTTCGTCGGGGGAGATCCCTCTGGTGCGCTCACCGACGACGAGCGCGATCTCTCCTTCGAACGCGAGGAGCTCGCATCCCAACGGACGTACGAGCGGCGTCCCGCTGGCGGCGAGCGAGGACGGTGGCTTCAAGAAGTACGACGGATACGTCGGCGTCCGCCCTCGCTGTCCCGCACGACTGCGATAGTTGAGGTGGACGGCGATGATCTTGGTTGGCGAGCGATCCAGTGCGGAAGGCATCCCGAGGGTCCCGTGGGCTGAGGTGCGCGAACCGTCGGCGTCCCTCAGGCACCAACTGATGAGACGTCGGCGACAGGATATATGATTCGCTCGCCAGCGGACCTCCCCGAGGGAGAGGTGATCGCCCCGGGCTCGCCCTGAGCTCGAGCGTCGAGCGTCGAGCGCGTGGGCGATGCGTCCGCGGTCATCTTGCTCAGCAAGACCCTGGCGGCCCCGATGTCGACGGCCCGGCGGGCGCCGGACGGCTGGCGAGCGCGGAGAGCGTGTTCAGCTTGTGCTGGCGGGCGTAGCTCTCGGTTACCTCGGCCGAAGCCCTGGACCTGATCAGTTGGAGAAGGACCGCGTGCTCTTCCACGGAGGCTTGGGCGCGCCCCGGGACCTGACTGAAGGTGGATCTGCGCAAGAGGTCCATTCGTTGCCATTCGCGCTCGAGCAGGGCATG
>JBOGGB010000089.1:0-5931 GCA_050743605.1 Acidimicrobiales bacterium | reverse complement strand
TGCCCGGGTGGGGTGGGGTGGGGTGGGGTGGAGCTGAGTTGTCCTTATTCGAACCCGGCCGAGTTGCGCAACCGGCTCTCGGGCTTGGTGATGACAGCTACCGACCAGGTCGAGGGATGACCGGGCCTATCTCGCGCTTGGATTACCGCTGTGGATGGATCGTCTCGCCGCGGGCGAGCATGGCCACGAACTGCTCGATCCGACGTTGACGCGTCTCAGCACGCTTGGCGGTGGTCACCCGGTAGAGGACGGAATAGCGATTGGCGCTGCTCAAGCGTTCGAACATCGTTTTCGCCGGCGGGGTCGCCGTCAGCGCGGCCGCAAGGTCCGACGGAACCTTCATGGTCGCCTGGCCTGCATACGCACGGTCCCAACGGCCGTCTGCCTTGGCCTGCTCCACTGCAACGAGCCCGGTTCGATGCATCCGACCCTCTGCGATCAGCCGGGTGGCGATTGCCACATTCCGTTTCGACCACGCGCCACCCGACCGTCGCGGAGTGAACCTTCGCCGGAAAGTGTGTTCGTCACCCTTCGCGAGCTGTCCGTCCACCCAGCCGTGACAGATCGCTTCGTCGAGGGCCTCCTCATAGGTCAAGGTCGTTGGCTCAGTCGTTCCCTTCTTCGCCAGGACCAGCCAGACACCCTCGGCCTGTGTGCCCCGATTGCTAAGCCAATCCGACCACGCTTTAGCATCGGTCACCGTGAGCACCGGGGACTCGCGGGGCACCACGGTCACGGCGCGAACGTCGCCGCGTGTGTCCCGGCGCCCGATCGAACTGCTCACTCAGGAATCTGCGTGGTGAAGCAGAACGGGTGGCCCGCGGGATCGAACAATACCCGCCAGCGATCCGGAGCCGGCTGGTCGGCCGCCTTGCGAGCCCCGAGGCGCAACGCCTCTGCCTCCGCCGCCTCCAGGTCGGACGTAGCCAGGTCTAGGTGGATCTGCTTCGGAACTTCGGCGGCAGGCCAGGTGGGCGGTCGGTAGTCCGCGACTTTGACGGCAGCGATCCAGCCGTTCCCGGTCTGCACCGCGCAGAACTCGTCGCTGCGGAAGGCTACTTCCCCGCCGAGCAGCGCCGCCCAGAACTCGGCGAGCGCCGCCGGCTCGGAGCAGTCAAGCGAAGTGGAGGCGAGGCGGGCAACGGCCATGCCGATGACCTTACCAACGAGCTTTCCGGACTCTCCCTACTCGGTAGCCGGGTGCCGGGCGGCGTGTCGCTCCGCGCCGAGCTGCCCGAGTCCGTCGCAGCCTTGGGATGGCCGCAACTCGAGAGAGCACACGACCGGGCGCGGTCCGACGGTCGGCGTCAAGCACCACCACACGTCACTCCGGACCGGAAGCGGGCTCATGAGCGCTGCGTGGGCGGCGTAGGCGGCGTCGAGTTGGGCTGCCCTGTGCCGAGCGATCAAGGCTCCGAGGGCTTCATCGAGAAGAGTCGCATCTGGGGTGTTCGGGCGTAGGTGGCGAGTGCTCGCCAGCTTGTCTGTATCGACGGTCGTGCTGCTGCGTCGTGCCTGTTCGAACGGACGGAGCTCAAACAGCTGTCCGGCCAGGTGCCGGAGCTCATCGAGGTCGAGCTCCGAGCCTCACTTTCGCGAGAAGTTCGCTGGGCTGCGCGGACCGACGACGGGCACGGCCAGATCCCTGAGCGGGGCGTGCCTCCGTCAGTGCCTCGAGGGGAAGGGTTTCGCACCGGCGGGGGCGGCGACCTTTGGACTGCGCGCGAGATACGAGAGGTTCTCGGTCACGCGGGTCGCGCCAAATGCGACGATCGACGTCGGGAGGAACTTCCCCCTGATCGACGTGAGTCTGATCGTCTCCTTCGGGCTCGTGGCGGAGATCACCGCTTTGGACCGCGAATAGCTGACGAGCTTCGTGCCCCGGAGCAAGCATCTGGAGGAGGTGGACGAAGTGGTGGGGCAGAGACTGTTGCCGAAATCGACCGTCGTCGTGCCCGAGCTCACGTACCAGGTGGTCGGTGACAGCTGCGCGAGCGTGGACCGCGGCGCAAGGCCGAGGGTGAACAGCTCCCAACCGGCCTCGTTCGCCTTCATCCAGTTCTTCTTGCCGATCTCGACCATCGAGACCTCGATCGTCGCCCCCATCACCGTGCCCGAGAGCGATAACTGGCTGCTTTGTGGATGCGCGACGTAAAAGCCGTGAACCTTCATTCCCGTCTCGGTCCCAGAGAACTGGATGACAGGAACGGTTCTCATGTTGGCGATGACCGTAGCGATGAGGGCGGTCGCCGAGGGCGTCGACGCCGAGGCGGTGCCGGCGAGCGCGACGCTCGGTGCGAGTGATCCCGCCAGCGCGGCGAGGAGGACGCAGGCGCGACGAAGCGTTGCGGATGACGTGGGGCCAGCCATGTCCGCATGCCTACACGTCGTGAGAGCAGAAGCGCAATGTGCGTCGTGCACGTCGCGGCACGTCGCGGCACGTCAGACCGCGAGCGAGCGAGTGGCGTGTCGCAAGGTCGGGCACGCGGTGTTCGCAATGGGCGCCTCCTTGGGGGTGGCGAGGCGCTTCAGTCTGCCGCGCGCCGCCTGTTCGGTGCGGTCCTCGTTGGCGGAACCCTTGGGGCTCGCGACTTGTTGCCATGCAGCAGCTTGACTGATCGCCCCGGGAACCTATCCGCTCGCCCTGCCGATGTAGCGGTCAATGGTGGGGCCGACCCATGCGGCAACGTCGGATATCGGTGCCGAGGCCATCGGTTCCATCCGCACGACGTACCGTGCCCACGCCACGCCGAGCAGCTGGGACGACACGAGCGAGGTGGTCTTGCGTGCTGCCTCGGAGTCGCCGTCGGGACGGTTCGCCCAGACCCGCTCGGTGAGGAACTCCCGCAGCGCACGCGCCACGTCGGGAGCGCTCGAGACGGCCTGGGTCAACGTGACGAATGATCGTCCCGGCTCGTCGCCTGGGTGCTCCCACTGGGCCAAGAACCGGTCCACGATCCGGGCTCCATTCGGCGGCCCGGCCTGCGCTTGGCGCTGGACCGCCCGCGGGTCAGCAGGTAAGTCGAGGCAGGCGACGAAGAGTCCGGCCTTGCCGTCGAAGTAGTGATGGACGAGCGACGGGTCGACACCGGCCCGTCGGGCAACCTGACGGATCGACGCGGCGCTGTAGCCGGCTGCAGCGAACTCGGCTCGGCCCGCCTCGATGATCGTCTCCCTGGTCCTCGGCGCCCCGGGGCGGCGCCCTGCACGACTCATCTCTGACCGGCCGCAGCCCTCGGCGCCCCTGCGCCCTCTGGGGAGCGGAGGATAGAATTCATCAATGGTGGATTCTAGATGGGCCGGTCGGCACCGCAACGGTCCAACCGACAGATCGACGACCCCATGACGCGCCTGCCCGGACTGCTGCGCCTGGAGCTGGGCCGCAGCCTCCGAGACCTTCGCTACCTGGTGCTCGCCATCGCGTCGCCGGTCGCCTTCTACCTACTCTTCGCCGGGATCTTCTCGGGCCGGACTGGCGCGGGGGGCCTGCCGGCGCAGGTCGAGATCATGGTCGCGATGGCGGTATTCGGCGGCATGTGGGGAGCCCTGTCGGCGACCGCTCCGCGCCTGGCGCGCGACCGCGACAGCGGGTGGCTCCAGGGGATGAGACTCACCCCTTTTCGTCCAGTCGAGCTCATGGCGGCGCGAGTGCTGGCCGGGGCACTCATCGCGCTGCCGGCCCTGGTCTGTGTCGGCATCACCGCAGCGCTCGTTCAGGACGTCCGGTTGGCGCCGTGGCAGTGGCTGGCGGGCCTCGGCCTGGTGTGGGCCGGCACCTTGCCCTTCGTGGCGCTCGGCATCGCCATCGGCGCCACCACGGGAGCCGCGACCGCCTACGCCCTCACCACCGCGCTGTACTTCGGGCTCGCGGCCTTGGGCGGCCTATGGGTGCCGCCGGCCCAGTTCTCCCCGACGCTCCGGCACGTGGCGATGGCCCTTCCGTCCTATGAGGTCGCCGACCTCGCCTGGCGGGTGGCCGGCGGATCGGCGCCAATGCTCGGCGACGGGTTGGCCTTGCTCTGTTGGACTGCCGGTTTGACGGCGCTCGCTGTGGTCCTCAGCGGACGGCGACGAAGGCGTCGTTCGTCCGAGGCCCTCGGGCCGAGCGACGAGCAGGCTGCGGTTTCGATGTCGGCGGTGTCGACGTCGTACGGACCGCTCCTCGCACTCGACCACCTCGACCTGCGCATCGAGCGGGGAGCAACGGTTGCGCTCCTCGGTCCCAATGGCGCAGGTACGTCCACCGCGATCGCAGCCCTCCTCGGTCAGCTCGCCACCGGCCACGGCAGCGCCCAGCTCTTTGGTGAGTCGCCTGCCAAGGCCGTCGCCGAAGGCTGGGTCGGCGTCATGCTCCAAGACGGCCAACTCATGGACAGCGTGCGCGTTGGAACTTTGGTGTCGGTCCTTCGCCGCGCTTACCGCCAGCCCGCCGGTTTCCAAGCCCTCGTCGAGGCCGCAAGCATCTCGGAACTACTCTCTCGGCGCACCGATCGGCTGTCGGTCGGTCAAGCTCAGCGGGTCCGTTTCGCCCTCGCCGCTGCAGGCGACCCGAGGCTCTTGGTCCTTGACGAGCCGACCGTCGCCATGGATGTCGAGGCACGAGCCGCGTTCTGGGAAGCCTTGCAAGCGCAGACCGCCCGGGGCCGCACCGTCATCTTCTCGACCCACTACCTCGAGGAGGCAGACACCCACGCCGACCGCATCGTGGTGCTCCGAGCAGGGAGAGTGGTGGCCGACGGCACGCCCGAGGAGATCAAAGCGGCCGCTGGCGTCAATCGCTCAGTGCGGTTCACCACCTCAGGCCTCGATCCAGGCCGTTTCGAGGACATCCCGGGAGTCGTGGCCGTTCAAGCGCACGACAGCCGGATCACGCTGCACACCACCGACCCCGACGCGACCATCTGGGCCTTGTACGACTTCCGCCGCGCCGTGCACGATCTGGAGATCACCGGCGGGGATCTCCAAGAGGCCTTTCTTGCGCTCACGGTGAACCGGCCTGGGTTTTGCGGAGACTGTTCCGCTTTGATCTCTCACGCCGCGGTGGCGTGAGGAAGCCGATCGTAGTAGGCGGCTTCGACCTCGGCTGGAGTGCGGTATGAGAGCTCCCCGTGGAGCCGTCGCTCGTTGAACCACTCGACCCATGCGCAGATCGCGACCTCGAGGTCTGTGAGGCCCTTCCATGGGCCACCGTTGCTCTCGAGGACGGCGAGGTTGCGCAGGAGCTCGGTCTTGAAGAGCCCGTTCATGGTTTCTGCCAGCGCGTTGTCATAACTTGTCGCCACGGTGCCAATGGAGGGCGCGGCGCCGATGTCCGCGAGGCGCCCGGTATGTGCAATTGACGTGTATTGACTTCCGGCGTCGGAATGGCAGATGAGGCCGGCGAGATCGACGTTGCGGCGTACCCAGGCGGCCATGTCGAGCGCGTGGAGCACGAGTGTCACGCTCATGGACCGCGCCGCCTTCCAGCCGACGATCCGACGGCTCATGCAGTCGACGACGAAGGCGACGTAGACGACCCCCGACCACGTGGAGCAGTACGTAAAGTCGCACACCCACTTCATATTCGGGGCGGTGGCCGTGAAGTCGCGTCCAAGAAGGTCGGGGGCCCGGGGCGCCGATGGGTCAGCGTGGGTCGTAAAGCGCCTCTTCTGCCTTCTGGCCCCTTGCATGTTGCCCTGGCGCATGAGGCGGGCGACCTGGTCCCGGCCGACCACGTGGCCGGCTCTGTGGGCCGCCTCGGTGAGCTTGCGGCGGCCGTACACCGAGTAGTTGGCGACCCAGATCGCCACGAGCACCGCCAGGAGGGCGGCGTCGGAGACCGAGCGCTTCGAGGGCGGGCGTGACTTCTTCGAGTAGTAGGTGGAGGGGGCGACCTCGAGTGCCTCCAAGATCGGCTCGACCCCCCATTGACGCCCACCGGTTGATGTGTCC
>JBOGGB010000088.1:0-10394 GCA_050743605.1 Acidimicrobiales bacterium | reverse complement strand
GCCCAGGGACGACCCACCATCACGGCTCTCGCCCCCAACGACAGGGCGCGCACGACGTCCGCGCCACCCCGGAAGCCGCCGTCGACGAAGACCTCCATGTCGTCGCCGACCGCCGCCACCACCTCGGGCAGGACGCCGACGGTGGAGGGGGCCCCGTCGAGCTGCCGGCCCCCGTGGTTCGAGACGACGACCCCGGCCGCACCGGCGTCGACCGCCCTCCGGGCGTCGTCGGCGGAGAGGATCCCCTTCGCGAGGACCGGTCCCGGCCATTGGTCCCGGATCCACGAGAAGTCCTCCCAGAGCGGTGGCGCAGCTCGCAGGTGCCGGAGCGCCTCGTCGAGCGCCATCCCGCCCTCGCCCGACGACGCGGGCGCGTTGGCGAGCTCCATGCGGAAGCGGTCCTTCGCGAAGCCGAGGAGCCAACCGGGACGGACGGCGACCTGCGGGGCGAAGCGCAGCACGTTGTCCGTGCTGATTCGCAGCGGCAACCGGACGCCATGGCGGATGTCACGCTCGCGCATGCCGCCGGCCTGGGTGTCGAGGGTGACGACGAGCGCCTCGTAGCCGGACTCCGCCGCGCGGCGGATCAGCGCCTCGGCTCCGCCGCGGCCGCCGAGGAAGTAGAGCTGGAACCACCGCCTCCCGGTTCCCGCGACCGCCACCTCCTCCAACGTGTGCCCGGAGAACGTGCTGAGGGTGTGGACGGTCCCGGCACGGCCGGCGGCTGCCGCGGCGGCGAGATCGCCTGCGGGGTGCATCATGCGGGCGAAGCCGAGCGGGGACAGCATGACCGGGAACGCGATCGGCTTGCCGAGCACGCTCGTCTCGAGCACCGGTGGTGGCGAGCCGCGGGTGACGCCGAGCCTCGGGACGATCGGGAGGGACTCGAGCGCGAGCCGGTTGGCCCGCACGGTGGACTCGCTGCCGGCTCCGCCGTCGATGTAGTCGAACACCGTCAAAGGGACGCGCCGGCGCGCACGCACCCGGGCTTCGTCGACGGTGCGGATGCGACCGGCGCGTCGCCGGTCCGAGGGGGTGCACGCAGGGCGAGCGCCGGTCTCGCGGCGGCCGGTCTCGCGGCGGCCGGTCGGCACGCCCGCACGATACCAGCAGCCCCTCCCGGTACCCTCGGGTGTCGATGGCCGAGCACGCGGTGGTGATCGCCGGCGCGGGCCCGACCGGCCTCATGCTGTCGGGCGAGCTCGCGTTGGCAAAGGTCGACGTCGTCGTCGTCGAGCGGCGCGCCAGCCAGGACCTCGAGGGATCGCGCGCCGGCGGCCTGCACTCGCGCACCATCGAGGTGCTCGACCAGCGCGGCGTCGCCGAGCGGTTCCTCGCCGAGGGAAAGGCGATGCAGGTTCAGAGCTTCGCCACGATCCCCTTGGACATCAGCGACTTCCCCACCCGCCATCGCTACGGGCTCGCGCTGTGGCAGAGCCACTTCGAGCGCATCCTGGAGGGCTGGATCGCCGAGCTCGGGGTGCCCATCTTCCGCGAGCGCGCGGTGACGGGTCTCACCCAGGACGCCACCGGCGTCGACGTGGGACTGTCCGACGGCAGCTCGCTCCGGGCGCGCTACGTCGTCGGCTGCGACGGCGGACGCAGCGTGGTCCGCAAGGCTGCCGGCGTCGACTTCACCGGCTGGGACCCCTCGAAGAGCACCCTGATCGCCGAGGCACAGATGAGCGAGGAGACGCCGCGAGGCATCCGCCACGACGGCGCGGGCGTCCACGGCATCCACAGGATGGAGGACGGCACGTCCGTGCGGGTCGCCGTGACCGAGCCGCGGCTCGTCGCCGACGGAGAGCCCACCATGCGCGACCTGCGCGACGCCCTCGTCGCGGTGTGGGGAACCGACTTCGGCGTCCACAGCCCGACGTGGATCTCCCGGTTCACCGACATGGCCCGTCAGGCGTCGTCGTACCGCAAGGACCGCGTGCTGCTGGCCGGCGACGCCGCGCACGTGCACTACCCGATCGGCGGCCAGGGCTTGAACACCGGTGTCCAGGACGCGGTCAACCTCGGATGGAAGCTCGCTCAGGTCGTGAAGGGGATCTCTCCGGAGACCCTTCTCGACACGTACCACGCCGAGCGGCACCCGGTCGGCGCCCGCGTGCTGCACTACACCCTGGCGCAGACGGCACTCAGCCGTTCCGACCCGCGCGTCGACGCGCTCCGGGAGAGCCTTTCCGAGCTGTTGGCGATGGACGGACCGCGCAAGCAGTTCGCCGCCATGATCTCCGGCCTGGACATCCGCTACGACCTCGGGGAGGGGCACCCCCTGCGTGGGCGGCGCATGCCGGACCTCGACCTCCTCGCCGAGAACGGCCCGACGCGCGTGTGCACGTTGCTGCACGACGCGCGGCCAGTGCTCCTCGATCTCGGCGACACGACGTTCGACATCTCGCCGTGGTCGGACCGCGTCCGGATGGTCGGGGCAACGCACGTAGGCGTCTGGGAGCTCCCCGTCGTCGGCGAGGTCCCAGGCCCCGCGGCCGTGCTGATCCGACCCGACGGGTATGTCGCGTGGGCAGGCGACTTCACGGACCCGGAGCTGCCTCGAGCGCTCACGCACTGGTTCGGAGCAGGAAGGCGGTGAGCGCTCTTCGAGCTGGACACGGAGCTCTCGTCACTACGCTGACCAGATGAGACCACCCTTCGGCGCGGTGACGGCCCGGCGCCGGCCCACCGGGATGGTCGCCGGCCTCCTGTTCCTGGTCGGCGCGCTCACGGTGCTCGTGTTCCTCACGGTTCTCGCAGCCGTGGGCCTGCTCGTCATGGCGCTGGTCGGCGTGTTGATCGGTGCCGAGCGCCTGCTCGGGCTGCTCGTCCCCGCCTACGGACGCCGTCGCCGTGCGCGCTACCTCACCATGCCCGCAGGGCTCGTCCGGGTCGTCCGGCTCGGCCGGTTCGGCCCGTTCGGCCCGTTCGGGTCAGGCCGGTCGCAGGTGATCGACGCCCGCTCATCCGAGCTGCGTCGCTGAGGAGCGCGGCGCCCAGACCTGGGGCATCACCCGGACGCGCTGGGGCCGGCGCTCACCCGCTCCTCGGCGCGGCCCTGCGCGGCGGGGAGGCGGCCTTTCTCTGAGGGGTCGTCGCCTTGCCCGCCTTCTGGGTCGGCGCCTTGGCCGCCCTATTCAACGACACCGCCGCCCGGACGAGCGCTTCGAAGGCCCGCCCGTCGATCTCGTCTCCCTCGTAGACGTCGATGGCACGGCGGAGGCTCCCCTCGAGGCTCGCATTGAAGAGCCCGGAGGGATCGCCGAGCGAAGCGCCCTTCGCAAAGGTCAGCTTGACGTGGTCCTTGTACACCTCGCCGGTGCAGATCATCCCGCCGTCCGACCACACGGGCACACCCGCCGGGTTCATGGGCTTCTTCCACTTCAGCTCCTCGACCACGTCGGGGTCGGCCCGCCTGATGAGCGCACGAAGCCTCGAGAGCGCCGCGCCGCGCCAGTCGCCGAGGCCGTCGAAGATCGCGTCGATGACGCGTGAGGGGGACTCGTCGCTCATCCACGTCTCCTGTGTTCTCGTCTCGGTCGGGTCGACCGTGCGTCGCGCGCTTCACCGAGGCGCGCGCTACTGCCCTCAGGTGTCCTGCACGAGTCCCAGCACGTTGCCGTCGGGATCGGAGAAGGTGGCAACGAGCCGCCCGCCGCCCACGGCACGAGCGGCGTCGCGCACGGTCGCCCCGGCGCTCGTGACCTCCGCCAGCTTCTGCTCGATGTCGGCCACCCGCCAGTAGGCGACGGGCGACGTCATACCCTCGGGACCCCCTCCCGGCACGAGGCCGATGTGCTGGCCGGCGACGTCGTACCCCACGTAGTAGGGGGCGTCAGCCTGCGGCTCGATCCCGAGCAGGGCGCTGTAGACCGCCTTGGCCCTCACCAGGTCGGACACGGGGTGCAGCACGATCTGGATCCCCTCGGTGGAAGGTGCGGAAGGTGCGAAAGGTGCGGTCACGGTCATCTCCTTGGTTCGCGCGTCGGACGCGGTCTCGTGCTCCCCATGACGCGCCGGGCGACCGGTGTGTGACGACTTGCCGTTCGCCGGGGATCATGGCACATCGTGCGTCACATCGAGACCGCCCGACGCGTCAATCTGGGGTGGTGGCTCAAGACCTCGTCGCGGCGTTCGAGGAGAACCGGCCGCGGCTCCAGGCCATTGCCTACCGGATGCTCGGATCGCTCACCGAGGCAGAGGACGCGGTGCAAGAGACGTGGATCCGCTTCGACGGATCGGACGCCGCGCAGATCGACAATCTTGCCGGATGGCTGACCACGGTCCTCTCTCGGGTCTGCCTCGGGATGCTCCGGACCCGCCGCACTCGTCGCGAGGAGGTCGCCGGCGCGGAGGACGCGGCTCTCGAAGGCCTCACTCCTGAAGAAGAGGCGGTCCTCGCCGACTCGATGGGCCCGGCGCTGCTGGTCGTCCTCGACATGCTCACTCCCGCCGAGCGCCTCGCCTTCGTGCTACACGACCTCTTCGCCGTGCCCTTCGAAGAGGTCGCACCGATCGTCGGGCGCTCGCCGGCGGCCGCCCGCCAGCTCGCCAGCCGGGCTCGGCGGCGCGTGCAGGGCACCGACCCGATGCATGCAGGCGACCGGCGGCGCCAGCAGGACATCGTCGACGCGTTCCTGGCGGCCTCGCGTCGTGGGGACTACGCCGCGCTCATCGCCCTGCTCGACCCCGATGCAGTGCTGCGTGCAGACCGCGCCGCGGTCGAGATGGCCGCCGCCAACCGGGAGCGAGGCGCCCCCCTGCTCGCCCCCGAGATCCGCGGAGCGCAGGGCGTGGCCGCCGCGCTCGTCGGGCGGGCAACCGCCGCCACGCCGGCCCTGATCGAAGGCACCCCTGGCGCGGTCTGGGCCCCAGGGGGCCGGCCGAAGGCCGCATTCGTGTTCCACGTGATCGGTCAGGTGATCGTCGAGATCGAGATCGTGACCGACCCCTCGGCCGTCGCGGCCTTGGACGTCGAGATCCTGGGCGAGCGCGCCGAGACGGACTGATCCGCTCCGGTCACTCGTGCGCAGCTGCCAGGCTCGCACCGCGCTCGTCGGAGAGCCGCTTGGCGAAGCTCAGCTCGTGGTCGTCGGGGTCACGCAGGTGGAAGTAACGCTCTCCCCACGGCGCGTCCTCGGGGGCTGACGACGGGGCCATTCCGGCGCCAGACGCCCGCCGGTACATGGCGTCGACGTCGTCCACCCACACGATGACCCGCCCCCACCCGGCTGGATGGGGACGGCGGGGGTCCACCTGCAGGTTCAGGTAACCGTCGCCCACGCAGTAGGTGGTGAAGTCGGCAGTCGGGCCGCCGTGGCTGCGAACGAACCCGAGCGCGTCGTAGAACGAGGTCGCCCGCGCCATGTCGACCGTCGCCAGGGTCACCGCGCTGATCCGCTCCGGGACGCCGCTGTCTCGCGCGGCACCGGCCTCCCCCGACCGCGAGGTCGCCACCGGTCGCGGCTCGGAGGCATCGAGGTGGTGCGTCCCAACAGGCGCCACCGCGGTCGCAAGGAGCTCCAACGAGCGCAGGCGACCTTCAGCGCTCGGCGACTGCAGCGCCACGATCACCTCGTCCGCATCGGCACGGACGGTGAAGGCGGCCAGCGCACCGACCACCTCGGCGGGCGCACCCACCGCCGCGCAGGTGAGCATCTGGCGGACGTGGGCGCCTGCCGGCGAGTCGAGCAGCGCGTCGGCCTCGTCGTCGGTCAGCTGCTGGCCCCGGGCCACGAGCCAGACCGCGCGGCGGCGCATGGTGACGCGCAGCTCGGCGGCGGCGGCTTCGGAGTCGTCGGCCACGACGACGTTCAGCCCGGCGATGACGTGCGGGTGCTCCTGCTGCGCGGAGGGGCGGAACTCCCGGCGGTAGAGGGACACCGCCTGTTCGAGGGCGGCCGGGGCGAAATGCGAGGCGAAGGCGTACGGCAGCCCGAGCAGCGCAGCCAGCTGGGCTCCGAACAGCGACGACCCCAAGATGTACAGCGGCACATAGGTCCCCCGCCCTGGGGTGGCGTGCACGCCGGGGACGCGACTGTCGTCGCTCAGGTAGCCCCGCAGCTCGACCACGTCGGCCGGGAAGCGGTCCGCTGCCGCTGGGCCGCGGCGCAGCGCCACAGTGGTCACCTGGTCGGAACCCGGTGCCCGGCCGAGTCCGAGGTCGACGCGACCAGGATGCAGCGATGCGAGCGTGCCGAACTGCTCGGCGATGGTGAGCGGGGCGTGGTTCGGGAGCATGACCCCGCCGGCGCCGACGCGGATCGTGCTCGTGTGGTCGGCGATGTGCCCGATGAGGACGCTCGTGGCAGACGAGGCGATCCGGGACATGTTGTGGTGCTCCGCGTACCAGACGCGCCGGTAGCCGAGGGCCTCCGCTCGCTGGGCGAGCACGACGCTGGCGCGCAGGCTGTCGGCGGCCGACTCGCCGGGACCGATGGGTGCCAGATCGAGGACGGAGAGCGGCGGGAGCGTGGCCGGTTTCCTAGCGTGCCATCTGCCGACCCGGCGTCCGGTCGTCCCCGGCGACCGTCCGCGTGGCGCAGGATCGGGGGCGGCCGCCCGGCAGCGACATCGTGGGCACGGCGAGGTGCGTTCCTGGTGCCGACTCCTCCACGTTCGCGTCGAGCACGGTCATCAGGGTATCTGGTGCCTCCCGCCACAATGGTGCGGTGGCGCCGACGGTCGCCGCTCTACTTCCGCCCGGGCTCGGCGGCGCCTGCGAGCAGTCCGAGGACCCGTTCCACGACGAGGTCCGTGGCCGCCGCGTCGTACTCGGTGAGGCTCTCGTCCACGAACAGGTGGCCGTCGCCGGGATAACGGAATAGCTCGGCAGGGTCGAGCGTCGCAGCCATGTCCTCGGCGACGGCCAGGTCCCCCTCGTCGGCGACGAGAGGATCGGCGTCCATCATGTGGATCTGCAACGGAACTCCCGCCGGCCAGACGCCGCCGAACTCCGTCGGGGGGACGGCCGCAGAGACGAGCACCGCGGCCCGGGCACCAGGGCGCGTTTGTGCGAGCAGCTGGGCCGGCAGGACCCCGAGCGACACGCCCATGTACACCGCCTGGGCCGGTAGCCCTTCGGTCGCCATGCGGCCTCTTTCGAGGATCTCCTCGAAGCCAACCTCTTCCGCGTAGGCAATACCGGCGGGCAGTTCGGAGAAGGTCCGACCCTCGTAGAGGTCCGGCGTGTGCACGGAGTGGCCCGCGGCCGCGAACCTCCCAGCCAGCGCGCGGCATCCGGTGGTCAATCCCTGGGCGTGATGGAAGAAGACGACTTCAGCCATTGCACCTCGCAGCGAGCTTCTCCGGACGAATGTAGCTCAGGACGAAGCGTCGGCGCGACCTCACCGGAAGCGAGCCGCCGGCGCGTGCGCAGGGTCGTCTCGACGACGAGGTCGCGTCGGGCCGGCGTGGGCGGCCGGCCCCGGCTCTCCACGCGCCGAAGACGCGCCAACGAGCTCGAGCGCTCCTACCATACGAACGTGCCTGCGGAGAAGCTGCGACTGCGCATCGGCAATCTTGCAAAGGCCGTGCTCGTGAGCGGGCAGGCGTACCAGGATCCGAAGGACGCCCTGAACGAGTTCGTCTCCAACGCGGCCGACGAGTACGCGCAGTCCGAGCGCCGCGGCGGGCGGGTCCGGGTCCTCCTGCGCAGGAAGGGGCGGTACCCGGTCATCGCCGTGGACGACCTCGGCCGTGGAATGTCGCCAGAGCGCCTCAGGACCGTTGCACGGAGCCTGTTCGAATCGTCCAAGGCCGGCGACACTCGGACGCTCGGAGAGAAGGCCATCGGGATCCTCGCCTTCCAGCAGCTCGGTGGGCGCTGCGAGATCGTCTCCCGAGCGGAGGGGAGCCCAGAGACCTGGGTCTTGCGGCTCGAACGCGGGAAGGTCACGGCGGTCCTCGAACGTGAGCGGCGCCGGGCTCGGCCCGTGCCGGGAACGACCGTCTACCTCTCCGACCTGGACCCCGACGTCCTGCGTGTGCTCACCCAGCGAAAGGTCGTCGACTACCTCCGTGCCCGACGCGGCCCGGCGTTGTCTCGGGGCGACTTCGAGATCGAGGTGGTCGAGGGACGTTCGTCCGAATTGGTGCTTCCCGAGAAGCCCGACGGCGTGCGCCTCGCGATCGCGCCACGCAACACGCTGTGGGGACGTATCGAATTCGCCCTGTACGTTGCCCCTCACGACGAGCGCCGGCGCCGAGTGGCGGTCGTAGGGCGCGCCGGAACCACGGTGTTGGACGACCTCAGCGAGCTCGACGAGTTCGCGGGCCATCCCTGGGGGGGCGACCAGGTCTCGGGGCAGGTGATCTTCGAAGCCCTGCTACAGACGGCCGGCCGCCGCGCGATCCTCCGCGACCGCGAGGCGTTCCCGCTCTTCGTCGACGCTGTGAAGGCTGTCGAGCCAGCGGTCGCCCAGACGGTCGAACGGGTCGCCCGCGAGGTCGACGCCAAAACGTCTGACCGGCTCGCTGATGTCATACGGCGGATCTTCGACAAGGTGTTGAAGGAGCTCGCCGATCTCGACAACCCGATGCGGTCGCCAGGCGGCGTCGAGCCCGGTGAGGGCGGGCTCCTCGAGGCCCGGGAGCCTGAAGGGACCGGTGACGGGCTTGACCGAGACGGCCAGGAACCACCACCCGACGTGGGGGACCTGATGCCGCCGCCCATGGAGCCGGTCGCCTCGAACGGCACAGCCGGCTCCGCGAGACCGGACCGTCCGGGGTCCAGTCGTCTCCCGTCTGTCGCCCCGGACCCGAACCCCGGCGAGCCGAGGAGCCGGTTCGATGCAGAGACCGGCGTCGTCTTCTTCAACGACCGCCACAGTGACTACCTGATGGTCAAGGACTCCGAAGCCATGCTCCTGGACTACCTGGCGACGCTCGTCGCGAAGGAGTACGTCGTCTACAACAACCCGCGAGCCTCGACCGGGGACCTCGGCGAAGAGTTGGTACGCGTACTGGTGCGGGTGCGCCGCCATATTCCGAGGAGGCGCTGAGCCGTATACCTTCGCGGCGGACTTCCGTCAGTCGAGAAGGCCCAGGATGTGCGACGCCGTCAGCGCGCCGGACTCGAATCCGCCGCCGCCGATGACACTTGCGAACAGCGCGGCCTTCCTGGCCTTCAGGGCCATCACCTTCTGCTCGATGGTCTCCTGGGCGACGAGGCGGTAGACCATCACCTTCTTCGTCTGGCCGATGCGATGCGCCCGGTCGACGGCCTGCGCCTCCGTGGCGGGGTTCCACCACGGATCGAGCAGGATGCAGTAATCCGCCTCGGCGAGGTTCAACCCGAAGCCCCCGGCCTTCAAGCTGATGAGGAACACGGGGACCCCGCCTTGCCGGAACTCCGACAACACGGCTGTGCGCTTCCGGGTCCGCCCGTCGAGATAGCAATGGGGGATCCCCGCAGCCTTCACCCGCGTCCGGGCCATGGTGAGGAAGCGGGTGAACTGGCTGAAGACGAGCACTCTGTGGCCGTCGTCGACGACCTCCTCCAGCATCTCCATCAAGGCGTCGAGCTTCGTGGAGGGGACCCTCGTCCGATCCGGGTCGACGAGCCTGACGTCGAGGCAGGCCTGGCGCAAGACGGTCAGCGACTTCAGGATCTCGAAGCGGTTCTTCTGCACGTCGTCGAGCATCCCGAGCACCTTCTGCCGCTCGCGCTGGAGATAGGTCCGGTAGAGCTTGCGGTGGCTGGGGGCGAGCTCGAGCTCGACGACCTGCTCCTGCTTCTCGGGAAGGTCCGCCGCGACCTGCTCCTTCGATCGCCGCAAGAGGAGGGGGCGCATCCGGCGCCGGAGCAGGGCGAGCCGGTCCTCGTCCTGGTGGCGTTCGATCGGCAGCCGGTAGAACTCGCCGAACCGCTCTGCGCTGCCGAAGAGGCCGGGCGCCGTGATCGACAGCAACGTCCACAGCTCCATCAGGTGGTTCTCCATCGGCGTTCCCGTCACCGCCAACTTGAACCGCACTGGGAGCGTCTTCGCCCGCCGGTAGGCGTGAGAGTGCATGTTCTTGGCGAACTGCGCCTCGTCGAGGACGAGCCCGGCCCATTGGACCTTCTCGTACCCGTCGTACTCCAGGCGGAAGAGCGCGTAGGAGGTGACGACCACGTCTGCTCGAGCCGCCAAGTCGCTCAGGGCGACGCCGCGCCGCCCCGACGTCGCGTGCACGGTCTCGACGCGGAGCCCCGGCGCGAACTTGCGGCACTCCGCCGCCCAGTTCCCGACCACGCTCGTGGGTGCCACCACGAGGAACGGATCGCCGTCAGGATCCCGCCTGCGGACATGTTCGACGAGCGCGAGCACCTGCAGGGTCTTCCCGAGCCCCATGTCGTCGGCGAGCACCCCGCCGAGACCGAGGTCGTAGAGGTACGCCAGCCAGTTGAACCC
>JBOGGB010000087.1:0-4929 GCA_050743605.1 Acidimicrobiales bacterium | reverse complement strand
GGCGCGACCGCCCCGAGGCGACGCGTGGCCGGGCCCGCGCCGCTGGGCGGCGCGCTGCCGAGCCTCCCCCTCACCTGCGGGCCGGGCGCGGGTGCGGCTGGACGCCGCTCGGCGCTTCGTGGCCACCACAGTGACAGAGAGGCTACCGCCGCCGCCCCCCGGTTCGGGGGAGCCACCAGGGGGCTCGCCCCCGGCGGCCCGGAGCTCAGACGGCCATGACGACGGGAACGATCATCGGGCGGCGGCGCGTCCGCTCGTTCACGAGCCGCCCGAGCGCCCTCCGAGCGTGGCGGGTCAGTGCCTCCACGTCGTGCGCACCCTCTTTCATGGCCAGAACGAGCGCCTCGGCGACGGCGCTGGACGCGTCGTCGAGCAGCGCCTCCGCCTCGGGGGCGTACACCCAGCCCTTCGTCGCGATCTGCGGGGCACCCGTGAGGAGCTTTCTCTGCAGATCGACGGTCGCCACCACCATGACGACACCTTCCTCGGCGAGCTGGCGCCGGTCGCGCAGCACCCCGTGGCCCACGTCGCCCACCGTGCCATCCACGTACAGGTAGCCGGCCGGGACGGTACCGTCGCGATGCAGCCCCGTCTCGTCCAGGCGTACCACGTCTCCGTCCTCGCACAAGACGACCTGGTCCGCGGCTACTCCCATCTGCCGGGCGAGCTCGGCGTGGTGGACGAGATGGCGGTACTCCCCGTGGACCGGGACGAAGGCCTTCGGTCTCGCGACCGCAAGCAGGGTGCGCAGCTCGCCCTGGCGGGCATGGCCGCTCACGTGCACGGCCTCGCTGCCGGAGTGGACCACCTCGGCCCCCCGACGGTGCAGCTCGTCGATGACCCGACCCACCGACCACTCGTTGCCGGGGATGGGATGCGCGCTGATCACGACGACGTCGCCCGCCGTCACCTGGAACCACTTGTTGTCTCCGGTCGCCATGAGCGAGAGCGCGGACATCGGCTCGCCTTGAGACCCGGTGGATACGACGCACACGTCGCCGGGCGGTAGCCGGTCGACGTCCTCGATCTCCACGAGCGATCCGGCTGGCACTGCGAGGAGTCCCAGGCGCTGCGCGAGGTCGACGTTCTTCGCCATCGATCTGCCGAGCGTCGCGACCTTCCGCCCGGACGCCACTGCGGCGTCGATCACCTGCTGGACACGGTGGATGTGGCTCGCGAAGCACGCGACCACGACGCGCCGACCTGAGCTCGCCGTGAACAGGCGCGCCAGCGTCGCCCCGACGGTGGTCTCCGAGGGGGTGAAACCTGGCTCCTCGGCGTTGGTCGAGTCCGAGAGCAGGAGCGCCACGCCCTCACCGGACGCGATCGCGCCGATACGCGCGAGGTCAGTGCGCCGGCCGTCGACCGGCGCGAGGTCGAGCTTGAAGTCACCGGAGTGCAGGACGACGCCCTGGGGCGTGTGGAACGCCAGCGCGAAGCTGCACGGCACCGAGTGGGTGACCGGGACGAACTCGATCTCGCAGGGTCCGACCACGCGCCGCTCGCCGTCCGCCACGGCGACGTACTTGGCACGCCCGGTGAGCCCCGCCTCGTCGATCCGGTTGCGCGCAAGCCCGAGGGCGAGCTCGGAGCCGTAGATCGGCACCTCGAGATCGCGCAGGAGGTAGGCGAGGCCTCCGACGTGGTCCTCGTGGCCGTGGGTGAGGACGACAGCCTCCACCCGATCCGCGTTCTCCCGGAGATAGGTGAAGTCGGGCAGCACGAGATCCACTCCGGGCATGTCGGGGTCGGGGAACATCACTCCGCAGTCCAGGACCACGATGCGGCCGTCCACCTCGACGCACGCGCAGTTCCGCCCGACCTCGCCGAGGCCGCCGAGGAAGACGACCCGGACGGGGGATCTACGGACCATCTGGCTCCCTTTCGTTTCGGCTCAGGACGAGGCGGGAAGGGGCGCGGCGCCGAGCCTGGTGAGGATCCGCAGCGCCTCCCCCTCCAGCTCCGGGGGCGCCTCGCCGAGCGGGAGCCGGCACTGGCCGACGCGCAGGCCGAGCGCTCTGCAGGCCGCCTTCGCGGGCAGGGGATTGGGGAACTGCTCGGTCGACTCGAAGTCGTAGGACTCGATCAGGCGCGCGTTCTCGGCCCGGGCCACGTCGAGGTCGCCGTCGCAGGCCGCGCTCACCATGCGGTGCAGCTCTCGCCCGGCCCAGTGCCCGCACACCGAGATCACCCCGACTGCGCCGACCGCGACGAGCGGAAGCGTGAGCGAGTCGTCACCGCTGTAGATCTGAAAGGACCTCGGAGCGTGCGCGGCCAGGCGCGCCGCGCCAGCAGGGTCGCCTGCCGCGTCCTTTACGCCGACGACGTTGCCGACGTCGTGGGCCAGGCGGAGCATGGTCGGCAACGCGATCCGTCTGCCAGTGCGCACGGGAATGTCGTAGAGCACGACTGGCAGGTCGGTGGCGGCGGCGACCGCCGCGAAGTGCGCGAACAGCCCCTCCTGCGACGGCCGGCTGTAGTACGGGGTCACCACGAGCACCCCGTCGGCGCCGGACTCGGTCGCCAACTTCGCCAGCGCGATCGAGTGGCGGGTGTCGTTCGTGCCGGCATTGGCGAGGACAGGGACGGTGACGGCAGCCGAGACGCCCAGCCACAGCGCGCGCAGCTCCTCTGCGGAGAGCACCGGTCCTTCCCCCGTCGTGCCGCCGAGCACGAGACCCTCGCTCCCGTGCTCGACCAGCCATCGTGCCAGCTCGACGGCGGCGTCCACGTCCAGCGAGCCGTCGGGTCCGAAGGGCGTCACCATCGCGGTGACCACCGCACCGAAGCGGGCGGGGCGCATCCTTCGCAGGCTACCAGCGTCCGAGATCAGGCGACGTTCCTGGCGAGTCGGCTCGGATGCCCGCTCCCGTCTGCCGCCGCTCACTAGCATCGGGTGCAGGGAGGGCTTCGCTCGCCTGCAGGTCCGGCGTTCGGGTGAACGCAAGCGTGGGGCGAGAGCCGAGCAGACAAGCGGTTGCGGTCCGAAAGGATGGGTGTTGAGCAAGGCCTGCTTTCTCGAAGTCGCGCCGCGTTCGCGCCGCCGATCAGCTTCGCTCGTGCTCGGGGCGGCAACCCTCGCCGGGTCGCTCGTGCTCGTCGCCGGCCCGATCGAGCATGCGGGAGCGAGCGGCACCGTCCTCTACGCCTCGCCGACGGGATCTGGGACGACCTGCACGACAGCGACACCCTGCTCACTGGCCACAGCCCTGTCGAAGGTGCCGTCGGGAGTCGTCGTCACGCTCGAGCTCGCACCCGGGACGTACAAGGGGGGCGACTTCACCGTGCACGGCGCTGCGAGCGCACTCACCATCGAACCGGAGGTCTCCGGCTCGTCCGTCATCCTGAGCGGCACAGGCGTGCATCCGGTGCTCGCGGTCGACGGTGTCACCACCATCAAGGACCTCACGATCGAGACAGGGAATGCAGGAACAGGGGGAGGCGGAGACATCCATACGACAAATCAGCTCACGATCACATCGTCCACCATCGAGAGCGGTAGAGCGAGGCTGGGTGGCGACATCTTCAACGATCACGCCCTCACGATCGAGACATCCACCATCACTGGAGGTACAGCATCGACAGACGGCGGAGACCTCTACGACACAGATCCCGTCACGATCCAGAGGTCCACCATCGCGAGCGGGCACGCGAAGCTAGGTGGCGACGTCTACGTCGAGCACAGCATGACAATCGAGGCGTCTCTCGTGAAGACAGGCACGGCGACGGCAGACGGAGGAGACCTGTACGTTCACTATCAGCTGATACTTGCGTCCTCCACCGTGGCCAACGGAACCGCGACGAGCCAAGGCGGTGACGCGTACGTGGGCGGCACAGGAGGATCGCCCCTCATAGACGTCGAGTCGTCCACCATCACCGCAGGGTCGGCAACAGCCACAGGAGGGAACGTCTACTCGACCGGCGCCGTCGAGCTCGCTGCGAGCATCGTGGCCAAGAGCACCAAGGGCGGCGACTGCGCGGGAACGGCACCGACCGACGACGGCTACGACGTCGTCGACCGGACCGGATGCGGGATCACCGCGACCCCGTCGTCGACACCGACCCCGACAGCGCACAGCGTGGTGTCCTCGGTAATGGACGACTACCTGGGAACCCTCGGCGCGCACGGCGGCGGCACCGAGACGATCCCGCTTCTCGCGACACCGACGCCGGTGACCGCGACACCCGACCCCGCCTTGGGATCGATCCCGACGGCCACGTCGCTGACGGTCAGCGCCGCCACGTACAAGCCGTGCACACCCACCGCGCAGAACGGCGTGACGCGCACCTCGACATCGACCTGCGACGCAGGGGCGTTCGAGGGTGTGGCGCGCACAGGAGTGACCCTCTATGCCTCCACCTCGGGGAGCGGTACGGCGTGCAGCTCTGCGACCCCGTGCGTGCTCGGTGAAGCGCTGAGTCTCGCAACGTCCGACCACATGAAGATCGAGCTCTCGGGTGGGACGTACGTCGGCTCGTTCGCGGTGTCCAAGACAGCCGGAACACTGCTGATCGAGCCGGCCTCCTCGACGACGACCGTGTCCCTGAGCGGTGGCGCCACGCAGCGAGTGGTCACAATCCCGTCCGGTGCCGTGGCCACGCTCGAGGACGTCACCGTCGAGTCCGGGCACGCGTCGACAGGCGGCGACATCCAGAACGCCGGGACGCTCACGATCGAGTACTCCACGATCACCGGAGGAACCGCCACCGCGAACGGAGGCGACATCTTCAGCACGGGAACGCTCACGATCGAGTACTCCACGATCACCGGAGGAACCGCCACCGCGGAGGGAGGCGACATCTTCGACAGTGCCGGCACCATGACGATCGAGTCGTCCACCATCACCGCAGGGTCGGCAACAGCCACAGGAGGGAACGTCTACTCGACCGGCACCGTCGCGCTCGCCGCGAGCATCGTCGCCAAGAGCG
>JBOGGB010000086.1:0-1942 GCA_050743605.1 Acidimicrobiales bacterium | reverse complement strand
TAACTGATGAACGGGAGCGGGATGCCGGTGATCGGCATGATGCCCATCGTCATGCCGGCGTTCTGGAAGGTGCTGAACGCGATGAACGTGAACACCCCGACGCAGACGAGCTGCCCGAAGTTGTCGCGGGCGAGCTGACCCACGTGCAGCACGCGCCAGGCCAGGAAGAAGAGGAGGGACAGTACGCCGACGGCGCCGACGAAGCCGAGCTGCTCCCCGACAGCGGTGAAGATGAAGTCCGTCTGCTGCTCGGGCACGTAGCCGAGGTTGGTGGCGGCCCCGTGCCCGATCCCGGTTCCGAGCAGACCTCCGGCCCCGATCGCGTCCTTCGCCTGCTGCAGGTTGTACACGGCCCCTGCCAATGTCCCGGTCGGATGCTTTGTCGACTGGTGCAGGAAGCTGGTGACGCGCAGGAGCTGGTAGTGGTGGAGGATCCCTGCGCCGAGAACGATCGCAACCAGGGCAGCTCCACCGATGATCAGCACCACCAGCACGCGGGTCGGTAGGCCCGCGACGGAGAGCATCACGAAGAGGACGATGGCCATGATGATCCCCGTGCCCAGGTCCGGCTGGACCATGACGAGCGTGATCGGTACCGCGCCGAGGACGAGCACTTTCAGGACGTCGCGCCAGGTCAGCCCTTCCGGTCGCCGTGCGCAGTACGTGGCGACGGCGACGACGAGCCCGAGGACCGCGAACTCCGACGGCTGGATCTGCACAGGACCGAGATCGAACCAGCGCTCGGAGCCCAACGGCGAGTGCGTGCCAACGTGGGGCACCATCACCGCGAGAAGGACGATCACCGACAGTGCGTAGATGACCATGCCGAACGCCTCGAGCTTGCGATAGTCGAACAGGCCGACGATCACCATCGCGACGATCCCGAGCACCACGAAGAGCGCTTGGCGCTTCAGGTAGTAGGTCGGGCTTGTGCCGGCGAGGAGGAGCGGTCCCCGCGTCGCCGTGTACACCATGACCACACCGATCGCCGCGGCGGCCACCGCGCCCGAGATGAGAAAGGGGTCCACCACCCAGGAAGGGCGGCGCACCATCAGCGGTCGTCGTGCAAACGCTACGGACCGGGCCGATCTCGCCCCGCTGCGATACTGCGTCTGCACGGACGATCAGGCTACCGGCCACCTCCCGAGGCGCAGGAACGGGTCGCCGGCGCATCCGCCAGCTGCTCAGCGCCCGGACCCCGGCCCCTCGAATGCCTGGCGCTCGGCCGCGGTCCACATGGCCTCGACCGGGGCGAGCAGGCCTGACCACAGCTCGACCTGCAGCGCGGCCTGGTGCACGAGCATCCCGAGGCCGTCCAGCGTCGCCGCGCCCTGCCGGGCCACGAGCTGCAGCCAACGGGTCGGGCGCGGGGCATATACGAGATCGACGGCGAGCTGGCCGCGACCCAGGAGGCCGGCATCGACCGGTGGGAGTGCCTCGGCGGCCGCGGACCCGGCCATGCCTGCCGGGGTCGCGTTGACCACGAGGTCGGCCTCACGTGCGTCCAGTGGCGTGCCGGTCCGCCCGACGCCACCCGCGAGGGCGGCGACGTCGGTGGTCCGGGCGGGCGTGCGGCCGACCACGACCACCTCGGATGCACCGCCTCGCGCGAGCGCGAGCACCACCGCCCGTGCCGCCCCGCCCGCGCCGATCACGAGGCATCGACGTCCCGCTGGGTCGAACCCCGCACCGCGGCGTAAGCCCGCGACGAAACCCTCTCCGTCGGTGTTGTGCCCGACGAGACCATCGGGCTCCACGACCACGCAGTTCAGCGCGCCCAGCTGCTCAGCGGTCGCGCTCATACGATCCACCGCTTCACAGGCACGCTCCTTGAACGGCATGGTGACCGAGAGTCCGCGCAATCCCAGAGCACGCGCGCCCCTCAACGCGGCATCGAGCATGCCGGGCGCGACAGGGAAAGCGACGGAGACCCAGTCGAGGG
>JBOGGB010000085.1:0-1985 GCA_050743605.1 Acidimicrobiales bacterium | reverse complement strand
GGCGAAGACCCCGAGGAGCTCCACGACATGCGCGTCGCGACGCGCCGCCTGCGCGCCGCGATGGACTTCTTCGCCTCTGCGCTCCCGTCACGCGCGGTTGCGGTGCACGACGAGCTGGGCTGGATCGCCGCGGCGCTCGGGGACGTGCGCGACCTCGACGTGCAGCGCGCGGACATGGCGGAGTCGGGAAGGTGGACGGCGGAGTGGAGCGGCGGCGGGAGTGACAAGGCGCTCGTCCACCTGGGCGCCCTCCTCGAGACCGAGAGAGACGAAGCGAGACAGAGGCTGCTCGACGCGCTGGACTCGCCCCGCTGGGAACGCCTCTCCGCGGCGCTCGTCGCGCTCGCACGCCATGGGCCGTCGGTGCGCCTCATCGGAGCCCGAGTGCCTGCCGCCGTCGCGCTCCCCACGCTCCTCGACGAGCGCCACCGTGCCGTGCGCGCGGCAGCGAAGCGGGCGCGCCGCTCGCGCACCGCGAACGACTTCCACCGCGTGCGTATCCGCGCGAAGCGGCTGCGCTACGCGCTCGAGTTCACGTCCCCGCTCTACGGCCGACCGGCGACGCGCTTCGCCAAGAAGCTGGCGCAGCTGCAGGACGTCCTCGGGCAGATGCAGGACGCCGAGGTCGCCGCCACCCGGCTCTTCCGGCTCGCGACCGAGCCGCCGCCCGGAGCGCTGCTTCCCACCGCCACCGTCTTCGTCATGGGCGGCATCGCCGAGCGATACCGCCAGGAGGCCGCGCACCTGCGGGAGTCCGTTACGAAGTCATTCGCGCTCTTGGGCGCCAAGTCCTGGCGGGAGCTCGAGGCCTGCGTCGACGCGCTGCGCCGCGCGGAGGCACCGACAGCCCCGCCGGCGCTCGCCGAAGCCGGCCCCGGACCGTGACCGCGAACTTCTGATCACCCCGCAGACGAGGTCCGGGCTCAGAGGCCTCCCACGGCGGTCCCGAGCGCACCCGCGCCGGCCGCGGACCCCGAGGTGCCGGACGTGAGGTCGCTGGCCGCTGTCGTCGCTGTCGGGAGATCTGTCGGCGACCCCGCGGGCAGCGAGGTGGCGACCGCAGAGCCGGTACCCGAGACCGCAGAGCCGACACTGCCGGCTGCCGAACCGAGGCCCGACACCGTCGATCCGGCGCCCGGCACCGCAGAGCCGACGCCTGAGACGGTCGAACCGACGCCCGAGACGGTCGAACCGAGGCCCGAGAGCACCGTCGAGAGCGGAGACTGGCCAGGCGACGACGCGGGCGCGACCACCGCGGCGGGCGAGGACGGCACGGCCGCGGTGGCCGGCGACGCTGGTGACGGATCGGTGGGCCGTGGGGCCTGTGCGGACCGCGCGCTGCCCGTGGACCTCGCGGGAGACGGCGACGAGGTGCGGTCCCCTCTAGTGGAACGAGCGGCGGCCACTGGCGCGGACGAGGACCTGGTCGCCTCCGCCGGGGCGTGCGACGCCGGCGCACTGCTCGAACCTTCTAGTGGTTCGGAGAGCCGCGGGGCTCTCGACGTCGGCTCCACGCCGGCGGCGCTCGTGGGCGTCACGCCCCCTTCACGCAGCGTGAAGGCACGGATCGCTGCCGGAGAGACCCCGGTGCCGTCCAGCGCGCCTCCCAGCACAGCGCCCGTCGAAGCGGCGCCGAGGCTCCCCAGCACGACGATCACGGCGAAGCGACGCCGCGCCCACGGGCCGACCCCCTGCCTCCCGCCTCCGGTCCCCTCGTCCACGCGGACGTCGTCGTCACCTTGTCCCCTTCCGGCCTGCTCTTCTGCATCCATCGCCTGCTCCTCTTCGCTCCTCGCAGTCCCCTTCTTCTTGGGTGCCTCCGTGGTGGGCGCCTCCGTGGTGGGCGCCTCTTTTGCTCGAGCGGCTACGTCACGTCGAGACCGGGCGCAGCGACCAGCTCGACAGCGCCACCTCCGATCCCCTGACTGCGGTGGTCACGGTCTCCGCGTACGCGCCGGGTGCGCTCCCGCCGCTCAGGGTGATGA
>JBOGGB010000084.1:0-5800 GCA_050743605.1 Acidimicrobiales bacterium | reverse complement strand
GCGTACACGCGCCGGGCGACGCCGCTGCTGGGCTCGCCGCCGCGCTCGACGACGGAGACCAGCCGGGCGAGCGCCGCCCGGTCGCCGGTCGCCGCCGCAACGAGCAGCCGGTCGGTTGTCGGCTGTGCCGGGCTCAATGCCGCTCGACCCGAGCGCCGAGCGCGGCGAGGGCTCCGGCAAGGTCCTCGTAGCCGCGATCGACGTGCTGCGCGTCGGAGACGACGGTGTCGCCGTCCGCGACGAGACCCGCCAGCACGAGCGCGGCGCCCGCGCGGATGTCGGTTGCCCTCACCCGCGCCCCCGACAGGCGAGGGACCCCGCGCACCACGGCGTGGTGGCCCTCGGTCCGCACGTCGGCACCCATGCGACGCAGCTCGTCGACGTAGCGGAACCTCCCGGCGAACAGGTTCTCCGTGACGATCGAGACGCCGTCGGCGACGGTCAGCATCGTCACCAGGGACGGCTTGTAGTCGGTGGCCACCCCCGGATAGGGCAACGTGGCAACGTCGACCGCGCTCAGCCGGCCCTCCGCGGTGGCGGTGACTCCTGTGGGCCTCTGCTCGACGACCACCCCCATCGCGACGAGCTTGCGCACGAGCATCGTCATGTGGTCGATGCGCGCGTCCTCGACGACGACCTCGCCGCCGCACAACCCCGCGGCCGCAAGGTACGTCGCGGCAACCACCCGGTCTGGCACGACCGCGTGGGCGGAGGGCGACAGCTCTTCGACCCCCTCGACCTCCACGTGCGACGTCCCGGCGCCGCGGATCCTCGCCCCCATCGACGTCAAGTACGCGGCGAGGTCGCACACCTCCGGCTCGCGGGCAGCGTTCTCGATGACCGTGGTTCCCTTCGCCAGGACGGCCGCCATGAGGATGTTGTCCGTCGCGGTGTGGCTCGGGTACTCGAGTACCACCTGAGTGCCGACGAGTCGACGGCCGCTGGCGTCGGCGTCGACGCTGCCCTCGACCGTCCCGTGGACGGTCTCGAAACGTGCGCCCATGTTGCCGAGACCCCCGAGGTGGAAGTCGATCGGGCGCCCTCCGAAGTCGTCGCCGCCAGGCATCGACACCTTCGCGCGCCCGCAGCGGGTGAGGAGCGGCCCGAGCACGACGATCGACGCGCGCATCCGGTCGACCAGCTCGTAGGGAGCTTCGGGCACGAGGTCCTTCGCTGCGGGCGAGTCGACGACCAACCGTCCCCCCGGCTCCCTGGAGACCGAGGCTCCCAGGGCACGGAGCATGTCGGCCATGATCTCGACGTCGAGGATGTCGGGAACGTTCGTGAGCACGTGCGTGCCCTCGGCGAGGAGGGTTGCCGCCATCAGCTTCAGCGCGGAGTTCTTGGCGCCTCCGGCCCGCACGGTTCCCTGCAGCGGGCCCGAGGGGTGCACGACGAAGCTCTCCCCTCGCTCGGCGCCCCCTCCGGGCGCGGGCACGTCCGTGCTGGCGGTCGGCTGCATCCGGCCATTATGGCCACGCGGAGGAGGCCAGCCGCAGATGTCCCCGACGGCGGGCCCACCGTCCGCGCGGGGGACCTCCTCCAGCCGCGCGGACAGGAGAACGGCCGTCGCACTCCTCCCGCCTGGACACCCCCGCGGGGGCACCGGGTCGATGGAGACGCCGCGTTCACCGCTAGGGTCACGGCGTGGAGCGGCGCCCGCAAGCCCCCGACCGCAACCTCGCCCTCGAGCTCGTCCGGGTAACCGAGGCCGCGGCGATGGCGGCGAGCCGCTGGATGGGCCGGGGCGACAAGGAGGGCGCGGACGGCGCCGCGGTGGACGCGATGCGCATCGTCCTGCAGACCTTGCGGCTGGACGGCGAGGTCGTGATCGGCGAGGGCGAGAAAGACCACGCGCCCATGCTCGACACCGGCGCGCGCGTCGGCGACGGATCTCCTCCCGAAGTCGACGTCGCGGTGGACCCGATCGACGGCACGACCCCGACCGCGCTCGGGAGGGGGGGTGCGCTGTCCGTGATAGCCGTGTCGACCCGCGGGTCCATGTTCAACCCTGGCCCGTGCGTCTACATGGAGAAGCTGGCCGTCGGCCCGCGGGCCAAAGGCGTGGTCGACGTCAAGCTCACGCCGACCGAGAACCTCCACGCGGTCGCCGACGAGTTGGGCGAATCGGTGCGCGATCTCACCGCGGTGATACTCGACCGGCCTCGGCACGCCGAGCTCATCTCCGAGGTGCGGGAGTCGGGAGCGAGGATCCGCCTCATCACCGACGGTGACGTCGCGGGCGCCATCGCGACCGGGTGGCCAGGGGCGGGAGTCGACATCCTCTTCGGCATCGGGGGAACGCCCGAAGGCGTGCTCGCTGCCGCGGCGCTCAAGTGCATGGGAGGCGAGATCCAGGGGCGCCTGTGGCCGCGGGACGACTCAGAACGTCAAGCGGCGATCGACTCCGGCTACGACCTCGACGCGGTGCTGCACACCGACGATCTCGTCCAGGGAGACAATTGCTTCTTCGCCGCCACCGGGATCACCGACGGCGAGCTGCTCCAGGGGCTCCGGTACCACCGCATGGGTGCCAGCACCCAGTCTCTGGTCATGCGATCGAAGTCGGGCACGATCCGCAAGGTCGACGCGATCCATCCGCTGGCGAAGCTGGCGGAGTACAGCGCCATTCCCTTCAGCTGACCCGACCTCCGGTTCCAAGCTCGGCTTCGATGCGCTTGGCGCGTGCGCGCGTGGCGAGGACGATGTGGTCGGTGCGGACGGCGTCCAGGCGCTCGGCGGGCACCACGACGGCCAGCGCCGCGATCACCCGACCGCGCACGTCGCCGACGCCCACCGCGACCGAGGCGAGGCCGGGCATGCTCTCTTCGAGCGACGTGGCGTAGCCAAGCCTGCGAACCTCCTCGAGCTCCCGCAGCAGCAGCGTGCGGGATCCGATCGACCGGGGGGTCCGGCGCTGCAGGCGGGAAGTCGGGTACAGGCGCAGCAGCTCGTCTCTCCCGAGCCCGGCGAGAAGGGCCTTTCCCGCGGCAGAGGTGTGCGCGGGAACGGTCAACCCGATCCGTGACCGCACCCGCACCACGTCGGGGCCCTCCACCGAGTCGATGTACCGGACCGTCGCACCTTCGGAGACCGCAAGGCTGACGGTCTCTCGGGTCTCGGCCGCGAGCGCTGCCAGGTGGGGGCGGGCGACTCTCCCGACGTCGATCCGCTGCAGCGTCGCGAGCGCCACGGCGACGAGGGCAGGTCCGGCGCCGTAGCGGCGGGTCGACGGGTCCTGGATCACGAAGCCGGTGGCCTGCATCGTCGTGAGCAGGCGGTGGGCCGTCGACGGTGCGACGCCGAGGAGCTCTGCTCCCTCTCGCACGGCGAGCGAGGGGTGGTCCTGGAACGCCGCGAGCAACTGGAGCGCGTGGTCGACCGAGGTGACCAGGTACGTGCGACCAGGGGCCTGCGGGCGTTCACGGCTCGACACAGGCCCTCCCTCCCTGGGGCGGCACCGTCCGCCGGCCGCCGCCTCGACCTCGCGGGCCTTCTTTAGCACAGTGCCGGAGACCCGTCGCCTGCTCCTCGACCGCCCCTCGGGCTGCTGGTCGGCGAGTAGCCTTGGGCGACCCCGATCACGGAGGAGCGATGGCCTTCGACGTCGCCACGACGCTGCAGAAGCGGCACGGCGAGAACTTCACGCTGCACAACGAGTACCTGAACCCTCAGATTGCCAGGGTCCTGAAGACCCTCGGCTTCGACAGGTTCTACGTGAGGGGCGAGGGCTGCTACCTCTACGACGACCAGGGCGAGCGGTACCTGGACCTGCTCGCGGGGTTCGGCGTGTACGCGCTCGGCCGCGCGCACCCCGACGTGAAGAGGGCCCTGCACGACGCGATCGACCTCGACCTGCCCAATATGGTGCAGCTGGACTGCGCCCTCCTGCCGGGCCTCCTCGCAGAGCAGCTCGTCTCCCGTGCCCACTCCGGGATCCGCAGGGTCTACTTCTGCAACTCGGGCACCGAGGCGACCGAGGCGGCGGTCAAGTTCGCCCGCCGCGCCACGGGACGCCAGCGCGTGCTCTTCTGCGACCACGGCTTCCACGGGCTCACCACCGGATCGCTCGCGCTGAACGGCGGGAAGGAGTTCCGAGAGGGGTTCGGCCCGCTGCTCCCCGGCACCACCCAGGTGCCCTTCGGTGACGCCGACGCGCTGGAGCGGGAGCTGCGCCAGGGAGACGTCGCCGCGTTCGTCGTCGAGCCCATCCAGGGCAAGGGGGTCAACGTCGCGTCCGACGCCTACTGGCAGTCGGTGCAGGAGCTGTGCCGCAGGCACCGGACCCTGTTCGTCGCCGACGAGGTGCAGGTGGGCATGGGCCGCACGGGGAAGTTCTTCGCACACGAGCACTACGGAGTCGAGCCCGACATCGTCACGCTGTCGAAGGCGTTGTCGGGCGGGTACGTGCCCATAGGAGCGGTGCTGTGCTCCGAGAAGGTGTTCATGAGCGTCTACAGCTCGATGGAGCGCGCCATGGTGCACTCGACGACCTTCGGCAGGAACCAGCTCGCGATGGTGGCCGGGCTCGCGACGCTCGACGTCTTCGAGAGCGAGAGCCTCGTCGAGCGTGCACGAGAGACGGGTGAGGTCTTCGAAGCCGCCCTCGCTCCACTCGTAGAGCGCTACGAGATGTTCAGCGCCGTGAGGGGCAAGGGCCTGATCATCGGTCTCGTCTTCGATAAGCCCGAGTCGCGGGCTCTGCGCATGCGGTGGAACGCTCTGGAAGCCGTCCGGACCGCCCTCTTCTCGCAGATGGTGGTCGTACCGCTCTTCCACCGGCATCGCATCCTCACCCAGGTCGCCGCCGACAACATGAACGTGATCAAGCTCCTCCCTCCCCTTGTCGCAGGCAAAGAGGAGGTGGACTACTTCGTCGCCGCCCTCGACGACGTGCTCCGCGACGCGCACCGGGGCTCCGGTCTTCTGAGGGAGTTCGGAGCGACGATGGCGAAGAGCGCACTGCGTCGAGGCAGCCCGAAGTCGGTGATGGCGACCGCGTGAGCCCGGCCGCGGGTCGGCAGGACCGCGCGAGCCCGCTCCCCGACTTCTCCGTCCAACTCGAGCCTGGCGACCGGGTCGCGGTGAGCGGAGCTGCAGGCTTCATCGGTTCCGCGATCACGCGGCGTCTTCTCGAGCGCGGCGCGAGGGTGGTGGCTCTCGCCGAGCCCTCGGGGCTCCATCCGAACCTCCATGGGCTCGACGTCGAGTTGGCGCCGGTGGACGTCCGGGATGCCCAGTCGGTGCGCCGCGCGATCGCCGGGAGCCGGTTCGTGTTCCACGCGGCGGCGATCTACAGCTTCTGGGCGAGGGATCCGGCAATCTTCTACGACGTGAACGTCGACGGCACGCGCAACGTGCTTAGCGCCGCGTCCGCAGAAGGCATCGAGCGTCTCGTGTACACGAGCACCGTTGGCACGCTGGGTCTGGGAAGCACCGTGCACGGCAAGCCGGCGACCGAGAGCAGCGTCGCCGACCTCTCGCACCTCTTCGGCCATTACAAGCGCTCGAAGTACGTCGCAGAGCACGAGGTGCTGCGGGCCGCCGCACAGGGCGCACCGGTGACCATCGTGCTGCCGACTTTCCCTCTGGGGCCCCGTGATCACCGTCCGACTCCGACGGGCAAGGTCGTGGTGGACTTCCTGAACGGCAGGATCCCCGGGTACGTCGACACTGCGCTGAACGTCGCCCACGTCGACGACCTCGCCATCGGCCACCTTCTGGCTCTCGAGCGCGGTCGGTGCGGCCGGAGCTACATCATCGGCGGGGAGAACCTGTCCATGTGCGAGCTCCTCACGAC
>JBOGGB010000083.1:0-3781 GCA_050743605.1 Acidimicrobiales bacterium | reverse complement strand
TCAGGCTTTCGCCCATTGCGCAAGATTCCCTACTGCTGCCTCCCGTAGGAGTCTGGGCCGTGTCTCAGTCCCAGTGTGGCTGATCGTCCTCTCAGACCAGCTACCCGTCGTTGCCATGGTGAGCCGTTACCTCACCATCAAGCTGATAGGCCGCGAGCCCCTCCCGAAGCAGAATCCTTTCCTCGTCAGATCATGTGATCCGACGGGGGTATCCGGTATTAGCACCGGTTTCCCGGTGTTATCCCAGTCTTCGGGGCAGGTTGCTCACGTGCTACTCACCCGTTCGCCACTCGGTCTTCTCCGGTGTTGCCACCAGATGGACCTCGTTCGACTTGCATGTATTAAGCACGCCGCCAGCGTTCGTCCTGAGCCAGGATCAAACTCTCCATCGAGACTCCTGCATCGGGTCCCGAAGGACCGTCGCAAAGAATCAGAGAGCCGGCCGGGACCGACGCGATGTCACCGGCCGACAGCAGACCGAGGGCGCGCTCCGAGGAGCGCTCCGTGCAGCCTGCCATTGCTTCATTACTTGACGCACGACCCCGGGACGTTCGCCCGGAGCCGCCCGCACTGGCTTTTGGCTCTCGCTCTTCCGTTTTCAAGGAGCGACCGGGCACTCGCCCCGAAGAGCGTCGATGCCGGGTCCGAAGCGTTCCGCGGTGAAGAACACCCGAAGTTCGCTTCGTTTCGCCAAGCGGCTCCGACAGGGCCGGTTGGCGGAATAACCACTCTACCAGTGCGTACCGGGAGCGTCAACCGGGCGCTTCGGACCTCCCAGGGCGCAATGTCGCCCTGGCTGCCAGGTCCGCAGCTCGGCGGCTCGAGCCCGGCGGCTCGCCCGGGGACACTGTGGCGTCCGTTCGGCCGGTGCTGCATGGGCCCCCGCCTTGCCCAGGGCCCGGAGCGCGGTCAACATCTCCTGCAGTCGTGGTTCCAGCATTGAAGTCCGGAGGGCTTGGGCCCGCCAGACGGGGGTCCGCCGACGTGGCGCAGCGCGGCCGAGCTGAGGGAGGTGCCAGATGAACACAAGGAGGAGCCTGCCCGTGAGGCGACTTCGCCCGATCTTCGCAACGGCGGTGGCGTTTGCCACCCTGTCGGCGGTGGCGTTCACGACCCTGCCCGCCGCGGCCAGCACCGCGAGCCGCGGGAGCTCCGCGAGCCTTCCGCGGGTGCTCGACTGCGCGGGCAAGGCGGTAGTCCGACCCTCGAGCTACGTGCTCACCTGCGCCGACGCCAACAGCTACTTCGACGGGATCGTCTGGGCGACCTGGGGACCGACCACCGCCAGGGCGAGGGCGACCTACGTGCAGAACACCTGCACCCCGACCTGCGTCGCCGGCCACTTCGTGCGGTACCCGGCCATGCTCACGCTCTCTGCGCCAGTGAAGACGAAGTACGGGGACCTGTTCCGTGTGATCCACTACAGCTACTCGGTCGCGGGCTCGAGGACGCTTCCGGTGAAGCCCATCTGACCCCTCGGGGCGTCCGGCCTCACGACTTCCAGCGGAAAAGGGGCCGGGGTGAGCACCCATGGCTGACCAAGATCTCAGGGGCGGTGCGCTCCCTCAAGCCCAGCCCAATCCCGATGCCCATGAAGGCCAGATCGTGGTGACTTGGTCACTTTCGCTGCGAGCCACGAACCGTCCTGATGTCCGCGCGAGTTCCTCTAGTCGAAACCCGAGTCGCCCGACGAAGACGACGCGCGCGGTTTTCAATAGGGTAGCCAGGTGCGCACATTTCGGCTGCTGACCACACACCTGGAGCTGAGACCGCTGCCTGTACACGCAGCTGCAGCCTTGCCCGAAGGTCGAGTGGAAGCCGGTCACGCTCTGGGCGCACGACTATCTGAGGAGTGGCCCGATCCCCACCTTCTTGGTGTGCTCCGGCGTCACGTGGTCGCAGGAGAGGGCATGGAGTGCTTCGGCGTCTGGGTGATGATCGAGCGGGAAAGCGGAAGCGTTGTCGGAGACATCGGCTTTCACGGGCCGCCCGACGATGCGGGCACGGTCGAGGTCGGCTACAGCGTCACTCCTGGCCGCCGCGGTCGAGGCTACGCCACCGAGGCCGCCGTCGCGCTCGTTGCGTGGGCATCTTCCCAGCCGAATGTCCAGGCGATAGTCGCGGGCTGCGACCCTGACAATGTGCCCTCCGTTCACACCCTCGAGCGGGCTGGGTTCAGTCGGACTGGTGAAGCGGACGGCGAGATGAGATGGCGCTGCGTCGGCCAACTCGACCAGGAGTGACACGGCGAACGTGCGAGGACAGGGGCATCAAGATAGATACGCCCTTCAGGGATTCACCTCGATCCTGCGTACCGACAGGTGTCGCAGCTCAGATCTGAGGGCGAGCAGCATCGACCGTCATCAGGAGTTAATTCCCCACAGTGAAAGGTGACCACCCGCCGTCATTTCAGTGGCTCACGGGGCTCCCGTTATCCTGAGCCGGGATAGGAGCGGATACGCGGTGCGTGCAAGGCGGGGCGCGCCTCCACCGCCCTCACTTCGACTTCCAGCGGAAGTGGACGAAGATCCGGCCGAAGTTGTCCGAGTCCTTCTCGACCCGGTGGTATCGGGCCCGGACGTCCTTGCGGTCCAGGTAGCGGAGCACCCGCTTCTTCAGCTGCCCCGATCCCTTGCCCGGGATGATCTCGACAAGGGTCGCCTTCTTGGCCTCAGCCTCGTCGATGACCCGTTCGAGGGCGCGGTCGATCTCGCCCCCCTTGTTGTAGATCTCGTGCAGATCGAGGACGAGCTTGGCGGCCATGGCGGAACAGGTCGGCGTCGCTGGTCAGTGGCCGAGCATGCCGCTCATGCGCGACGCGAGCCACGAGGGCCGGTCCCGGCGCCGCTCCCCCCGGTCGGCAAGCTGCATGCCGCGCAATCCGACGTTGATGCCGAGCCATCGGAGGGGCTCGGGCTCCCAGCGCGGCCAGCGATGCCCCACCCAAGGGAGCGTGACGAGGTCGCTGTCCCGGCCGGTCACGAGGTCCGCCAGCGTGCGGCCAGCCAGGTTCGTGGTCGACACCCCGTCACCCACGTAGCCGCCCGCCCACGCGACGCCGCTCGACCGGTCGAGCCCAACCGAAGAGTGCCAGTCCCTTGGTACGCCGAGCGGGCCGCCCCAGCGGTGGGTGATCGCGGCGTCGCGTAGCGAAGGGAACAGCGCCACCAGCGTCCGCCTCAGTCCCTCGTGCACCCGGGCGTCCCGGTCGAAGTCGGGGGCCACCGCCGAGCCGAAGTGGTAGGGCGCCCCGCGCCCGCCGAACGCGATGCGCCCGTCCGCCGTCCGCTGCCCGTAGATGATCAGGTGACGGTGGTCGGCGAAGGTCTCGCGTCTCGAGAGACCCGCCTCCTTCCAGAAGCGCTCGCCCAAGGGCTCCGTCGCGATCATGAGGGAGTAGAGCGGAGCGAGCGTCCGGCGCTCACTCGCAAGGGACGCGGTCCATCCCTCGACCGCGCGCACCACCACGTCGGCACGCACCCTGCCGCGGGGCGTCACGGCCTCGGGCCGCTGTCCCCCGCGCCCCGGGCGGATCTCGACCACCGGGGTCCCCTCGTAGACGGCGACGCCGCGCCGCTCGACCGCATCCGCGAGCCCGCGTACGAGGCGCGCCGGGTGGACCGCCGCGCAGTGCGGGGTGTACGTCGCTCCGAGCACTTCGCTCGCTGTGATGAGCTCGCGCGCATCCCCTGCGTCGAGCCATGCGAGGTCGCGCTCGCCGATGCCGGAGCGCCGGGCCTTGGCGACTTCTTCCTTCGCCCGCGCCAGCTGCGCCGGGCTG
>JBOGGB010000082.1:0-1560 GCA_050743605.1 Acidimicrobiales bacterium | reverse complement strand
ACCTGGTCCATCAGGCTGCCGCCGACGCCGTGGTCGCTGTGATGGGAAAGGTGGGCGAGTTCCGCGGCGAGAGCCGGTTCACTACCTGGGCCTGCAAGTTCGCCATCTTCGAGGTTTCGACCAAGGTCAGCCGCCACTTCTGGCAACGACCGACCACGCCGATGGACGTCGAGGACTGGGACCGACTACCCGACCGCTTTGGGCTCGATCCTGCCCGGGTCACCGAGTGGCGCGATGTCGTCGAAGCCGTGCACCGGGCCGTCGACGACGAGCTCACCGACCATCAGCGCCGGGTCTTCGTGGCCATCGTGCTCGATGGGATGCCGCTCGATGCCCTGGTGGCCGAACTGGGCTCCAACCGAAACGCCATCTACAAGACGCTCTTCGACGCCAGGCGTAAGTTGCGGGCCTCCCTGGTCACTCACGGATATCTGGACGACGACGTTTCGAGGCAGCCATGAGCAGCTGGGCACCATTGGAGAGGTTCTTGAGAACCGACCCGGCCGACGCCGGTTGTGCGGAGACGTTCGAGATGCTGGACCGTTACGTGGAATGCCAGCTCGCCTACGGCGACGCTGCGGAGCGCTACCCCGAGATTGCTGTCCACCTGTCGAGCTGCAGTCCGTGCGTCGAGGATTTCGAGGGCTTGCTCGCGGCGATCGGCGGGCTGCCCGGACCGGTACCTCGCGAAAAGTAGCGGCGCGAGAGGTAAGACCGGCCCACTCGGGTGATTCACACGCGATGACGGCATCCAATGTGGGTTCCGTGCATCGAGACGCCGAGGAGCACGGATATGACGACCGCGATCACCGAGCTGGTGAGCCGGATGGCCGACACCATGGCAGCCCAGCCGCTCAACGAAGTCATGGGCGCCTTCGCCCGAGAGCAGGCACCGAAAGCCGAACCGGCGATATCGCCGGTGCGAATTCCCCGGATGGGCAGGTGCTCTTGACCCTGATCCCTGTACCCGACGGAAAGGACACCGAAATGACCACACCCGAGACCACCGCGAACAAATCCCTACTCAGCCGTGAACACGCCGACATCGCGCCTGAGCACCGCGACCATCGAGGAGTCACGGTGAGCACCGCCGGACCCGGAGTCGATACCCACGACATGGTTCTGACCCATCGCGTCATCCGGCGCGAGATCGGTCAGCTACCCCGACTGTTCCGCTCCGCGGCCGATGACCCGGCGCGATCCAAGATCATCGGAGCGCACGCCAGGGAGATGTTGGAGTTCCTGCACACCCACCACGCCGGCGAGGACGAGCTGCTCTATCCCCTCCTGCGTGAGCGAGGCGCGGTCGACCCGGAGGAGATGGGCCGAATGGATGCCCAACACGCTCAGGTCAACGACGCCGTCGTGACCATCAATGCGGAGCTGCCGGCGTGGACGACGAGCGCGGACGACGCCGCTGGCGAGCGGATGGCGGCCTGTATCGACTCGACGATGCCGGCACTGATCGGTCACCTGGATGAGGAAGAGCAGAGACTGCTCCCGGTCGTCTCGGTCACGGTCACCCAGAGCGAATGGGACGCGCTTGCCAAGCACAGCGTG
>JBOGGB010000081.1:0-2749 GCA_050743605.1 Acidimicrobiales bacterium | reverse complement strand
TCCTAGCCCTGCTCGGCGATCCGCTTCCGCTGGACTAGAGGTTCCGTAGGTACATGGATGACGATCGGAGGTGGCCGCCGCGATGTCGTCGACCGTGACCAAGCTGCTGATTCCAGGCCGGGTGGGTCCCGCCGAGCTGGCGGCCGGGCGCACGTACGTCCACGACGCCGAACTGGACGGCGACGAGGATCTGCAGATCGGTACCCGCGTCGAGATCTGCGACGAGGCCGGGCGGATGTTCGCCGCCACCGTCACCGACCGCGTCGGGGATCGCTGGCAGCTGACGATCCAGCCCTGAGACAGAGGTCCTAGGAGGGGGAGTCGCCGAAGATGGCGCGGGCGCCGGCGAGGGCGGCCTGCTCGTCGTCTCCGGGAAGGACGTGCTGATAGATCGTCATGGTTATGGTGGGGCCCGTGCGTCTGGTGCCAGGCGGCGCCGGACCTCTTGGAGGACTTCCCGCGCGGTCACCTCGCGTATAGCCACAGGATCGAAGCCCGCATGAAACGCCTGGCTCGCACCCTTGCCGGCCACCCCATGCGGGTGTCTCCGATGACCGTGGACGGACTCACCGACTATTGCGCGGGGGAGGAGGCTGCTGGGACCGGCGAGGCCCGCTCTTCCTATGCGGCCGAGATCGCCCGCCGGGGCGAGGCGACACCTTGGCCTCCAGGGCGCAACGGCCCCTGCTGGTGCGGCTCGGGTCGCAAGTACAAGACCTGTTGCGGACCAGTCCCGATGGCACCCGAGTGAGTCCCGTCAGCGGACCCACGAACGCCGGGTTTGCAAACCGTTTGCAAACCAAACGCGCACATTTGATCGTGACGTGCGGGTACGAAGCGGGACGTCCAACTCACAAGAGTCCTGGTAGAAGGCACAATCCGGTATGCACCGTCACCAGCTGAGAGGCCGCCGGTCAGGACCTAAACCTGGCGCGTCTGCCAGTTTCGCCACGGCGTTTGGAGGCGGCTCGCCGGAACATCATGGGCCACAGGAGCACCTTCTGCATGACAATCTGCTATGTTAAATGCATGGCACAGCTCGTTACACGAGTCGACGATCGTCTCCTTGCCGCTGTCGATACTCTCGTCGACGAGGGCGTGGCAGCCACGCGCTCCGATGCTGTTCGACTCGGCCTCGAAGGCCTTGTCGAGCGGCATCGGCGTCAGAAGACGGGGCAAGCCATCGTCGATGCGTACCAGCGACATCCCCAGAACGAGGATGAACTTTCTGGACTCAGCGAGGCCACACGGGCCTTGGTCGAAGAAGAGCCGTGGTAGCACTGCCGGCCCAGGGGGAGATCTGGTGGGCCGAGGCCGAGGACAAACGTCGGCCGGTCCTGGTGGTCACACGTAACGAAGCGATCCCGGTGCTCACTGGGATCGTCGTCGCACCAGTGACTCGAACCGTACGCAACATCCCGACAGAAGTACTGCTGAGCGACGAGGAGGGCCTCAACGTCGAGTGCGCAGCGTCGTTCGACAACCTCCAGCGCATTCGCCGGTCGGCACTCGTCGAGCGAATCGGGCGTCTGGGCCCTCGCCGCCAGGAGATCTGCAGGTCACTAGGAGCCCTGGCCGACTGTTGTTAGACCCAGGGCGGACGGCATCGCGGCCATCACGGTGTCCCCCGAACCGGCAGGGTCTTGCGCTGCGGCCCCGGCGACAGGGGGCGCTCGGAGCTCACGTTCGAGAGCACCTGGAGCGCATGTTTACTGACAGACGAAGGTGCCTTCGTCGCCTTCGACGATGAAGGCACCGTAGCCGGCGAGTGCGTCTCTCCGGAGCATACGAAGAAGAAGCCGCCTTGGACGTCGCCCAGCTCGGACTACTCGATGGCGTCGTCGTGGATTCAGAGCTCGGCTTCGCCGCTGGGCGGTTGAGAGCTCACCGTTATCATCGCAGCCGCTGCGCGGTCAGCATGGCCGACTGCATAGCCAGAGAAGCAGCCCGCCAGGACGCAGCGGGGCTCGCTACCAGCGACCCCCACTTGCTCGACCTCTGCCGGATCGAGGGCATCTGGCAATCGTGCTGACCGCATCGGACGGCACACGATGGGCACCACCAAACTGACCGTGACCCGCTAGTCGGGCCGGGCGCGACCCCGCTACTGGTCGTCGGTTCTCTCGCCGTCCAACCGACAGTCCGGCGACGAGCAGTTGGTCGCCGACTGGCCGTTCCCGGTGCGCCTGGCGCCGGCGGACCTCGTCTCTCGCCGGCCGCAAACCGATATGGCGCACCGCACTGGGGAGTAGCGAGCCGGTTGCTGGAAGCGGAACTCGAGGACCCGGCGCCGCGTGCAAGCGGCCCGGACGGCCCGCCCGCGGAGGCTAACCTCGACCGACGGCGCAGCCGATCGTCCGTGGGAGCTCGTAGGAAGGGATTGGATGCATAGCTCGTTGCCGGGAAGTGATGCGTGCTGCGTGTGCGGTGGCACGACCTTCGAGTTCGTAAGCCGTCGCGCTGACGGCCGGTCAGTACAGCGATGCACTCTTTGTCGCATGGGGGTAGTGGTCCCCAAGCCGATTGATCCCATCAAGCTGTATGGGAACGAGTATTACCACCACGGCGACGACAAGAGCGTCGGCTACGCCGACTACTCGTACACCGCAGAACATGCTCTCACCTGGGCCGCGTTCCTCGTGGAGTCGCTTCTACCATAGGGCCGCGTCCTCGATGTCGGCTGTGCCGACGGTCACCTTATCACCAAACTTTCGCCGCGGCTGGAAATGTCCGGCATAGAGGTGAACCC
>JBOGGB010000080.1:0-4458 GCA_050743605.1 Acidimicrobiales bacterium | reverse complement strand
GTTGCGAACGGCGCCGTCAGAAGTCAGCCGGAGCCGGTTGCACGTCCCGCAGAACGGCTCGGTGACCGTCGAGATGACGCCGATCTCCCCCTTCCCGTCGGAGAAGCGGTAGCGGTCGGCGGGAGCAGGGTCGTCCTGCGCTCGCACCGGATCCAGGGGCCACTTTCCGTGAATGAGCTCGACGACCTCTCGGCCTGGCACCAGCTGGTCGCGGTCCCACGCCCCCTCGGCGTCGAGCGGCATGTACTCGATGAACCTGACGATCCTTCCGGTGTCACGAGAGAAGGCGGCGAAGTCCAGGATCTCGTCGTCGTTGCGCCCGCGCAGGAGGACCACGTTCACCTTTAGCGGCACGAGCCCGGCAGACTCCGCAGAGGCCATGGCGTCGAGGACGACGTCGAGCTCGCCGCGTCGGCGGATCGACGCGAAGCGCTCGGGCCGCAGCGAGTCGCAGCTCACGTTCACGCGCCGGAGGCCGGCCGCAGCGAGCCGGTCTGCGATCGGCGCGAGCAGGATGCCGTTCGTCGTGAGCGCGACGTCGTCGAACCCCAGGTCAGCCACACTGCCCACGAGGTCGCAGATGCCGCGCCGGACCAGCGGCTCGCCACCCGTGAGGCGGACGGAACGCACCCCGAGGGAGCGTGCGACCCCTGCGACCCGGAGGATCTCCTCGAACGTGAGGACCTCAGCGCGCGGGAGGAACGTCATCCCTTCGTTCGGCATGCAGTAGACGCAGCGGAGATTGCAGCGGTCGGTGACCGAGATGCGGAGGTCGTCGTGGACGCGGCCGTAGCGGTCCACGAGCGGCCCCTCGGTCGGCATCTCGGACGCGCCGCCCTCAGCTGGCGCGGGAGGGGCGCCTCGGGGTCCGTCGGAGAGCGCGACGGCGACGGGCGTGACGGTCAACAAGTGCCCCCGGCCGGCCGGGTGAGCCCGACGGACGAGCCCGCGACGACGCAGCTGGTGTGCCCGGGGCATCGGGTGTGCCCGGGCTGCCGGTCGCTTCGCATGCACCTAGCTTACCGACGGCGTCGGTGGTGCCCTCACGTCGGGCGATCCCGCCGACATGCTGCAGGGTTCCCCCGTGTCAGTGCGGACGGCCGCCGGCCAGGAGCTCGAGCGCGTGAGGGAGGGTGTCGAGGACGGCACCGAGGGCCTCCGACGCCCCCGCGGGCGAGCCGGGGACGTTCAGGATCAAGCAGGCGCCGGCCGTTCCCGCCACGGCCCTCGAGAGCCGTCCCAGCGGGTTGACGGTGCGCATTGCCTCTGCCAGGCCCGGAGCCTGCCGCTCGACGACGGCGAGGGTCGCCTCGGGAGTGAGGTCGTCGGGCGAGAAGCCGGTTCCACCGGTGGTCACCACGAGGCCCGCGAAGCCCTTGACCATTTCGGTGAGCGCACGGGAGACAGGCTCGACGCCGTCGGGGACCGTTCGGTGCTCCACGACCTCGTAACCACCGCTCGTGAGGAGGTCGCGCAGTGCGGTTCCGGATCTGTCGTCGCGGGTGCCCGCATGGACGGACTTCGAGACGGTCAGCACCTTCGCCCGTGGCATCACGGGAGGCGACGATACCCCGCCCGGCTGGAACCCGACCGACACGCGGCCCCCCTCAGCGTGGTCGGGAAATCTCGATGCTGACGTTCGTCGCTTTCACTACGGCGTCGGCCATCATGCCCGGCTCGAGCTCGAGCTCGTCCGCAGCTTCGCGAGTGACGAGCGAGACGAGGCGGTAGGGCCCGGCCTGCAGCTCGACGAGGGCGGCGACCCCATCCCTCTTCACCCGCGTCACGATCCCTGCAATGTGGTTGCGCGCCGACTGACCGGCCGCCCGCGCCCGGTCCTGCTCGCCTGCGACCTCGATCGCGAGGCGCGCGAGCTCGGAGCCTTCGACGCTCAGGTGACCCGTGCCATCGGTCGTGGTTCGCACCCTGCCGGCGTCGGCCCACCTACGCATCGTGTCGGGGCTCACGCCCATGAGCCTTGCCGCCTGACTGATCCTGTACTGCGGCACCGGTCGTAGGGTAGTGCGTCAGGTCGTGGTCACGTCGTAACCGGCTGCGCCGTCGCTGTCCGGCTGAAGCCCCAGCGAGTAGCCCTCGAGGAACACGAGGGCGTCGTGCTGTCGGGGGTAGCGGTCGGCGACCGCGTGGAAGTCGGCTGAATGGTCCGGGTGGATCAGATGGGCGAGCTCGTGGACGATCGTCGCGTCGAGCACCCATCCCGGTGCCGCCCGAAGGCGGTGCGAGAGACGGATCTCGCCCGTCCGGGTGGAGCATGACCCCCAGCGCTTTGCCTGGTTCGTCACCCATCGCACGGAAGCGGGGCGCACACCGTCCACGTAGCGTTCGGCGAGCTTCGCCGCGCGGGTGGCGAGCGCTTCGTCCGATGCCGTCGCGCCGGGCCGTTTCGCGATGACTCTAGTGACAAGCCAATCGACGAGGGCCGGCCGCTCGGCCCTTGGGACCCGGGTCGGCATCACGACGACGATACGGTCGCGCTCCCAGTAGGCCGTCGCGGTCTTCCGGCGCCGGGAGCTCGTCCGCACCACCACCTCGGGCCCGCCGCCTACATCCTCCTGCGTGTCGGCGCGGGAGGCAGGGGACGTCTGGTCGGGACGAGGCTGGACGGGCTCCTCAGCGCCGTTGGACACTCCGGTCCCACGGTGCTCGTCGGTGTCGTGCTCGATGCACCATTGCGTGCCTGGAACGTTGCCGGGATCGAGGCGACCTGCGGGGGACCCCGACCAACGTAGAGGCAGCATGGGGGAGGAACGGACGTCGGTCATCGCCCCATTGTGGAGGAGGGTTGTGCCATCGGTCAGGGATGGGCGGCGCGACGAGCCCCGAACAGGCGCACGGGGAAGGTGACCCTGCGCTGCGCGGGCCAGCGCTGCCACGTCGGCATCTGCCGGCCACAGGGGTCCGCGATGTCTCGTGACACCACCGAAGGGGTGAGCGAGGGGACTTGAACCCCCGACCTCCAGGGCCAAACCTGATCCAGGCTCTCCCGCCCTTGGCCGCTTCTGATCAATACTGGCTCTGAGCTGCAGCGATAGTCACACGGCTTGCGGCCCTTTGCGGGGATTCGCGGGGATTTGTAGTCACGTCGTAGTCGCGTCTCACACCGCCCGCAGGGCCAGCCCCCCCACAACGATGGGAGCCGCTGCGCCGGGCGGCGCGGGCCACGGGAGACAAGGACCTTGGTATGATCATGGTATGACCACGAAGATCGCCATCAGCCTCCCGGATGAAGTGCTCGAATCAGCGCGCCGAGCGGTGAGTGATGGCCGAGCCACCTCGCTCTCCGGGTACATCGCCGCCACCCTCGCCGAACGTCAGGATTACGAAGACTTGGCCGCTCTTCTCGCCGACATGGCCGAAGAGACCGGCGGACCTTCAGAGGAGGATCGCCTCTGGGCCCGCCAGGCACTGGGACTCATTTGATGCCGGGTGTCACGCTCGACGCCGGAGCACTGATCGCCATCGAGCGGGCCGATCGGCGGATGCAGGCGCTGCTCGACGAAGCCCACGCTGCCGGCCTTCCCATAGACATCCCGGCCGGCCCGCTCGCCCAGGTGTGGCGGTCAGGTTCCCGCCAAGCCCGCTTGGCCCGCACGCTTCATTTGACGAACGTCACTGTCGCGGCCCTAGACGAACCTACCGCCAAGGCCGCCGGCACCCTGTGCGGACAGCGAGACACTTACGACCCTATCGACGCCAGCGTGGTCCTCCACGCCCGCCGACACGACCAGACTGTGATCACCAGCGACCCGACCGATCTTCGCCACCTTGACGCCCACCTCCGGATCATCGAAATCTAAGTACCGAGCCGGCGCACGACCAGAGAGGGCACGGCGCCGCGGTTATGGGACATGCACGGCCGACCCCGAGCCGTCTGATTGATAATCGACCCAGGCGTTACGAGTTCCTCGTAGCGTCCGGAGGTCCGATGGGTTGGCTCTCGAACCGTCTGCCGGCTGCCCGTACCACCCGGGGGCACCGTCCGATCCGGCCGGCCTCGCCGATGTCGCGCCGATCGCCCATGCCCGAGACGTCGCGGCGTCCAGCGGTCCCTTCCCCGTCGCCTTCCCGGTCCTCAAGGCGAACGGGCACACGGACGCGGTCATGGCCGAGGGACGAAGCACCAAGCCCGCCGCCGTGGACCAGCCGAAGCTGACCTCCGGCAGCTGGCTTCACAGCGACGAGGTGGTCGTCGAGCGCAGCTTCGCCGACGCGCTCGGCATCCATGTAGGCAATTGGGTGACGCTCGATGGCCACCCATTTCGGGTTGCCGGCATCGCCGTCACCGCTGCACTCCGACGTCGGGCATCGGCTTCCTCGTAGGAAGCAACCCGTGGCCGAACCCGGGTCTCATCTGGCTCACCGAGCCGGCGGCGAGGGCCATGGCGACTGGCGCACATCCGCTCGGGTACATCTTGAACGTGCGGCTCAGCCACCCCG
>JBOGGB010000079.1:0-1946 GCA_050743605.1 Acidimicrobiales bacterium | reverse complement strand
GAGGATCGCGTCGCGGATCGTCTCGTAGGTCCCGTACGGACCCCAGACCTCGAGGCCTGGGGCGCCGGACATCCCGTGGCGCAGCGTGCGCACCTTCTCGCCGGCGATCGTCATGTAGCCCATGTGGAAGAACTTGACCTGCTCGACCGTCCCGCCGTTGAGCTTCTCGATGATCTCCCAGGCGCGAGGACCCTGGATCTGGAACCGCCAGTACTGCCGCGTCACGGCCTTTCCGTATGGGCGGGAGGGCGACCGGTCGTCCTTCTCCACCTCGAGGTTCGGGTGGCCCCCACGCTCGGCCTGGAAGAGCAGCCAGTTCGCGACCGGCGCGCGTCCGACGAAGACGTAATCGTCCTCTTCCTCGTGGAAGAGGATCCCGTCTCCGATCACGTTGCCGGCGGGGGTGGTCGGCACGAACTGCTTGGCGCGGTTGACAGGAAAGTTCTCGACACTGTTGATGGCCGTGTCCGAGATCAGCTTGATCGCGTCGGCGCCCCTGAGGAACAGGTTCGCCATGTGGTGGGACTGGTCGAACAGCACCACCGCTTCCCGCCAGGCGATCTGCTCACGGCGCCAGTTGGTGAACTCGGCGGGCACCACCGGGTAGATGTACGCCCCGAGTTGGGAGTTGCGCAGGAGCTCGACCGTGTTCTGAGACTGGTCCAGCAGTTCCTGGAGGTTCTTTGCGCTCATCGATTCCTGCCTTCTAGGAGTGTCCATCTGCTTGTCGTTCGTATGTCACTCGTGCGCCGCTCGGGCCCGTTCGACTGGTGTCGGCGCTGTCAGCCTCGAGCTGCGGCGAGCCCAGAGCTTGCCCAGGATCATGCACCACAGGGCTCAGCAGGTCACCTCGAGAGGCCTACCGACAGGGTGAACCGGGAGACGACCTACCCTCCACCTGCACCGCCTCCACCGGGAGCCGATCCGTGGCATGGCGCGCGGCACCCCCCCGGCGTTCGTGGTCGCACGGCGGGAGACCGTACAGGAGTGTGCACGCGATTGTCCACAATTCGCGATCGCCCACGGTCCACGTGCACGTGCGCTCCTGCCGTCAGCTCACTGCCATCCGCCGCCGCGAGGGTCCGGAGCGCGGGGCGTGGGTAGCGGGGTGTCCGAGGCCGCGGTGTACCATGCGGCCATCCATCGCGACCACGGCGGGGATGGTCGCGCCCGCTCGAGAGGGGGCGACGTGATCGACGTTGACGAGATCGTGGCGCTGGACGTGCACACCCACGTCTGGACCTCGGTGGACGCTTCGCAGCGTGCCGCCGACGACCGTGTGGAACACGGGTCGGAGGGCGCCGAGGCGATGTCCCGGTACTTCCGGACCGAGGTGGTGGCGGCCACGTTGCCGGAGATGGCCCAGTACTACCGCGAGCGCAAGATGGCCTTCGTCGCCTTCACGGTCGACGCGACCAGCGTCACGGGTGTGCCGCCGGCGGTGACCAACGAGGAGATCGCAGCCCTCGCCAAGGAGCATGCCGACGTCGTCATCCCCTTCGCCAGCGTCGACCCGCACGCGGGCAAGGCCGCGGTGAACGCCGCCAGGCGTCTCGTCACCGAGCACGGGGTGCGAGGCTTCAAGTTCCACCCGAACTCCCAGGCCTTCTTCCCGAACGAGCGCGCCTTCTACCCGCTGTACGAGGCGCTCGAGGAACTGCAGGTGCCGGCGCTCTTCCACACCGGCCACACGGGAGTCGGTGCCGGAGTGCCCGGAGGCGGCACGGTCCGGCTGAAGTACTCGAACCCGATGTTCGTCGACGACGTGGCCGTCGACTTCCCGGAGCTCCCGATCATCCTCGCCCACCCGTCGTTCCCGTGGCAGGACGAGGCGCTCTCGGTGTGCCTGCACAAGCCGACCGTCTACATCGACCTGTCGGGCTGGTCGCCCAAGTACTTCCCGCCGAACCTCGTCCAGTACGCGAACACCCTGCTTCGTCACAAAA
>JBOGGB010000078.1:0-2153 GCA_050743605.1 Acidimicrobiales bacterium | reverse complement strand
CACTGGCATAGTCAATTCGAAATCGCCTCTAAGAGAGGGAGGTTGCGATGGCTCAGAAAGCGAACCCCGTTGTCTTCATCCATGGCTTGTGGCGAGATATAACCAAAACCTGTGGATGCACCACCTGAACGGAGACGCGGCGTACCTTCCTGTTTGACCAAACAAAACAAGGTCCCCGGCGGTGAGACGCTGGCAGGAAGGAACGCCGATGTTGAGAGTACATGTTGATGATGCCGCGAGCGCGGAGCTGTCGGTTGGGCTGGACGAGATCGTGGCTGCAGGTGCCCGGCAAATGCTGGCTGCAGCCCTCGAAGCCGAGGTGGACGCCTACGTCTCGAGCTTCTCAGATGAGGTGGACGAAGATGGACGCCGCCTGGTGGTACGCAACGGACACGCCGAGTCACGATTCCTCGTCACCGGAGCCGGGCCCATCGAGGTAGCTGCGCCGAGAGTGAACGACCGCCGGATCGATGAGGTCAGCGGGGAGCGCCTGCGTTTTCGCAGCTCGATCCTGCCGCCCTGGGCCAGAAAGTCTCCCAAAGTGGCCGAGGTCCTCCCGCTCATGTACCTGCACGGGATGAGCTCGGGAGACTTCGTGCCCGCGCTCGAAGAGTTCTTCGGCTCAGCGGCCGGGCTTTCGGCTTCTGTCATCACCCGGCTCACCACCGACTGGCAGCGCGAACGGGACCAGTTCAGCCATCGCTCGCTCAAAGACGTCGACTACGTCTACCTGTTCGCCGACGGCATCCACTTCAACGTGCGCCTCGAAGAAGCACGCCTGTGTGCCCTGGTCATCGTCGGTGTTCGGGTTGACGGGACCAAGGAGTTGGTGTCGATCACCGACGGGCACCGGCGCGTGTCAACCCCTGAGAGGCAGATTCCTTCGGGAATCATTGAGTCGTAGTAACCACCTCCTTGGGCTCGTTGATCCACGCAACCGCCGGCAGCCGTGGAGGCACCGGAGGCTTGCGGACAAAGCGTTCGGGGTGTTCGGCGTACGCCGCGTCGAGCACGAGGGCTCGCTGTCGACGCAGTGACTCAGCGCGTCCGTAGTGGACGTCTGCGGGCACGTGAAGCCCGATGCCCGAGTGCCTGTGCTCGTGGTTGTACCAATCGAAGAACCGGGTGCACCAGGCGTGCGCGTCCTCGTAGGAGCCGAAGCGTCGAGGGAACTCGGGTCGGTACTTCATGGTGCGAAAGTGGCTCTCAGAGTACGGATTGTCGTTCGACGTATGTGGCCTCGAGTACGAGCTGGTGACGCCCAGATCGGCCATCAAGAACACGAAGGGCTTGGCGGTCATCGGCGATCCGCGGTCCGAGTGCAAGGTGAGCTGGTTCGCGCCGACGCCTTGCTTCTCGAGGGTCTCACTGACGAGCAGCTTGGCGAGCGTCGCGTTCTCGGCACGCGCGAGCATCCACCCGGGCACATAGCGGCTGAAGATGTCGATGACCACATAGAGGTAGTAGTAGCTCCATTTCTCGGGGCCGAGCAGCTTGGAGATGTCCCAGCTCCAGACCGCGTTCGGATGGAAGGCTACGAGCTCGGGCTTCTTCTTTGCCGGGTGCGTCGCCTGCCGGCGGCGCTCGCGCACTTCGTCGTATACGCCCAGGACCCGGTACATCGTGGAGACCGACCCGAGATAGCGGCCCTCGTCGAGGAGCTTCGCGTACACGGTCGCCGGCGCCTCGTCGACGTGGGCGTCTGTGTGCAAGACCTCGAGCAGCTCTTTGCGTTCGACGTCTGAGAGGGCCCGGGGCTGGGGGGCGGGCACGCGCTCGGGGGTGGGCGGTGCCGGGGACTTTCGGTGCCGGCGGTAGTGGCGTGCCCGGGGTTCGCCGAGCGCCGCGCACGCCGTCTTCACACCCACGACCGGTGCCAGTTCACAGATCGCCTCGTCGATCACTTGGTCTCGCCCCTCTCGTCCTGCACGCTGTCGGTGGCGAACTGCTCCAACAGCGCCGAGAGTTTTCCCTGGACCTCGATCACCTTGCGGGCCTTCGAGAGCTCGGAGGAGAGCTTGACGTTCTCCTTCTCCAGCTTGGCGATCTTCGCATCATGAGGATCTCCGACCTGACGCCCTGCCGGTCGGGCCAGGGCCTCTTCGGTTCCGCGGTCGCGCTGGCGTCGCCACTCGGTCAGCAGCGACGAGTAC
>JBOGGB010000077.1:0-3685 GCA_050743605.1 Acidimicrobiales bacterium | reverse complement strand
CGTGCCGGCGCGTTGCTCCGCCCCTACGACGGACCGGGCGTGGCGCCGCGGCCGGCCCCGTCCTTGCCCCCTGTGTGTGCGTGGCGGGTCGGCACCACGGAGTGACCCGGGACGCGGTGCCGCCGGCCGACGCTCGAGACGGCGCTCGGCGGGGCCGGCGCCGACGGCAGACGGCGCTAGACGGCGCTCGGCGGCGCTCGGCGCCCGGCACGTACAATCGAACCCTCATGCAGCGGTTCCTGGTCGAGCGGCGCCTGCGCGACGTGCACGGCAGGCTGATACGTGCCCGCGAGGAGCTCGCGGTGCTCGATGAGCAGCTTGCAGTCGTCTCCGAGGAGGCCGAGGACGCGAGGCTGCGGTCTCTCGTGTCCGAGACGCCGCTCGCGACGCACGAGTACACGGAGGTTCGGCGCCACGTCGACGCGATGGCCAAGGCCAGGGCCACGCTGTCGGCGACGGTCCAGGGTCTCGAACGCCGCCGAGACGAGCTGCTCATGGACGTGGGCAGTGGCAGGTAAGAAGTCCCGGGAGGTGGACGGATGAGCGCAGACCCGCAGGCGACGGCGGGTGGAGGAGTGACGGCGCAGGAGGCACCCACGCGGGTCGTCATCGCCGAGGACGAGGCGATCATCCGGCTCGACCTGAAGGAGATCCTCGAATCGGCCGGATACTCCGTGGTGGGGGAGACCGGGCGAGGCGACGAGGCGGTGTCGCTGGTCGACCTGCACGAACCTGACCTCGTGATCCTCGATCTGAAGATGCCCGGGATGGACGGCGTGCGTGCCGCACGGGAGATCGCGGCGCGTCATCGTGCGGCCGTGGTGGTGCTGACGGCCTTCAGCCAGCGGGACCTGATCGAGGACGCGCGAGACGCCGGCGTTGCCGCCTACCTGGTGAAGCCCTTTCGACGCGAGGAGCTGCTGCCGGCGGTCGCCGAGGTGCTGGCTCGCTGCAGACAGGACTGGGCCATCGACGAAGAGGTCGCAAGGGAAGTCGGCGCGGGGGGCGGGGACGCGCAGGGGGCCGACGCCAGGATCGCCGAGGACAAGATCGCGACGCGCCGGGTCGTGGAAGAGGCCAAGGCCTCGCTCATGGAGAGTCACGGCCTGAGCGAGCCCGAGGCATTCGCCTTCATCCAGCGAACTGCCATGCAGACGCGGGCGCGCATGCGCGACGTCGCCCGCCGTGTCGCGGAAGGCGAGCTGCGACCCTCGTGAGCGAGCGGGCAGAGGGCGCGAGCGGCCCGCTGTTCCTGCTCGACGCCATGTCGCTCGCGTTCCGGGCCTTCTTCGCGCTTCCGCCTGATCTCGTCACGGCGTCCGGCACGGTCACCAACGCCCTTCACGGCTTCGTCGGGATGCTGGTGAACCTGGTGCGGGATCACGAGCCGAGCGCGCTCGCCGTCGCGTTCGACCTTCCTGGCGAAACGTTCCGTCACGAGCTGGTGACGGACTACAAGGGCGGGCGCGCCGAGACTCCGAGCACGTTGCTGCCCCAGTTCGACATGATCCGTGAGGTCTTGGCGGCCCTGAACGTGCCCGTGGTGGGCGCTCCAGGATACGAGGCGGACGACGTGCTGGCGACGCTCGCGACCCAAGCGCGCGACCGCAGGTGCGACGTTGTCGTGGTCACCGGAGACCGCGACTGCTTCCAGCTCGTCGAGGATCCCCATGTGCGCGTGCTCTACAACCGCAGAGGGGTGAGCGATTACTCCCTCTACGACGAGGCGGGGATCATGGAGCGGACCGGAGTCCCTCCGAGTCGGTACCCGGCGCTCGCGGCCCTGCGTGGCGACGCCTCGGACAACCTCCCTGGGGTTCCCGGAGTGGGGGAGAAGACCGCGGCGAAGCTCGTCACCGCTTACGGAGACCTCGACGGGGTGCTCTCGCACCTCGACGAGCTGTCCCCGAAGCTCCGGGAGAACCTCGCGGCGCACAAGGCGCAGGTGCTGGCGAATGCATCGGCCATCCCCCTCGTACGCGATGTCCCGCTGGAGGTGTCCGTCGACCAGCTCCAGCTGGGCGGCTGGGACTTCGGGGAGGTGAAGGACGTCTTCGAGCGCTACGAGCTGCGCACGGTGTGGAGACGGACGGCGAACCTGCTCTCCGAGGGACGTTTCGGACGGCCCAGGGAGGGATCCGAGCTCCCGGCGGGGACAGGCTCGGACGGGGCCGCCGTCTCCGGCGGTACGCGCGCGACGGGCGACGCGCGCGACGCGCGCGACGCGGCCGCCGAGGTCGAAGTCGTGGTCGCCCGTCACGTCGATGCCGTCTTCCCACAGGACGTGCCCGCCGCCGTCGCGGCGATCGGCGCGCTCGCCGCAGCCGTCGCACCGCAGGATGGGACCCGGAGCGGTGCGATCCTCACGATCGTCGGGCGGTGGGACGGACTGGCGGGCCGCTCGACGTTGCGAGGGGTCGCGCTCGTCGACCCGGCACCGCCGGGCGCAAGCGTGTGGCTGAGCGGACAGCTCCTCGGAGCGCCGGCGGTCGCGTCCGAGCTCACCGGGCTGCTGGCCGAGGCGCCGATCGCCGGGCACGGGGTGAAAGAGCTCCTGCGGTCCTTCCTGCCGCTCGGGATCGACTGCACCGGTCTTGTGATGGACACCGAGGTGGCCGCGTACCTCCTCGACCCTTCGACCGGCGACTACGGGATGGAAGCGGTGCTCCGCGTACCGGGTGCGGCTGCCGGTGCTGACGGGGGAGCGGCCAGTGCACCGGCGCGCCGTGAAGCCGCTGCGGCCCAGCTTCCCCTAATCGGCACCGCCGACACCACCGCCGCCGACACCACCACCGCCGCCGACACCGCCACCACCGCAACAACCGCCGCCACCACCACCGCCACCACCGCAACAACCGCCGACGCGGCCGACGCGGCCGACTCGACCTTGGACGGTCTCTGCGTTGCAGCAGCAGCGCCACGGCTCTTCGCACGCCTCGACGGCCACGAGCTGCGGCAGCTCCACGACGACGTCGAGCGCCCGCTCGTCCGCGTCCTCGCACGGATGGAGGTCGCGGGCATCCGTGTGGACGTCGAGGAGCTCCGGCGCCTCACCGGGGACCTCGCCTCGGAGTGCAAGTCGCTCGTCGAGGAGATCCACGGCCTCGCCGGTCACGACTTCAACGTGAACTCGACGCCGCAGCTGCGCACCGTGCTCTACACAGAGCTCGGCCTCGCCCCGGGGCGCAAGACGAAGACCGGGTACTCGACGGACGCGGCCACGCTCGAGACGTTGCGCGCGGAGCACCCCCTCGTGGACAGGCTCCTGCGATACCGGGAGCTCGAGAAGCTGCGCTCCACCTACGGGGAGACGCTGCTCGCAGAGGTCGCGCCCGACGGGCGCATCCACGCGTCGTTCCGTCAGACCGTCGCGCGCACCGGGAGGATCTCCTCGGAACGGCCCAACCTCCACAACATCCCGACGCGCAGAGAGACCGGCTCGCAGTTCCGCCGTGCCTTCGTGCCCGATCCGGGGTGCCGCTTCCTCGTGGCCGACTACGACCAGGTGGAGCTGCGCGTCATCGCGCACCTGTCGGGTGACCCTGGGCTGGTGCAGGCGTTCGGCTCGGGTCAGGACATCCATCGGGCGGTCGCCTCGGGGGTGTACGGCGTGCCCGTCGACGAGGTCACCAAGGACCAACGCGACCGCGCCAAGATGGTCTCTTACGGCCTCGCATACGGGATG
>JBOGGB010000076.1:0-4174 GCA_050743605.1 Acidimicrobiales bacterium | reverse complement strand
ATTATCGACCTGGCTTGCCGGAGCTGGCGCTTTTGAGCACTGCAGCGCCATGGCGGCTGCCCTATGCAGACGTCAGGACCAGCGTCTTCGCCGGAGCCGAGGCGCGGACGCCGTCGAGCGAAGGATGTCACCTCCACCGCAAGTTTTGAATCTTCGCGCTGAAGGCCCAGAATTTCCTGGGCTTTCATGTCGTTTTGGTGGTCTCCGACGGGGTTGTCCACAGGGTTTGTCGACGTTTTTATCGACGGGTGATCAAATCTGCCCTACGCAGCGTTACGCAGGCGAGACCGCGCCACCCCGCCGACACGCTGGGCCTTTGAAGCTCGACCGTCGGGTGGGGGTGGCGGTGCCGTGGGCTGCGGTAGGGCAGCTATGGCGGCTGCCCTGCTCACGCGCAAGTGACGAAGATGGTCGGGACGAGGCGGGAACCGCCCGTCGATCACGCGGGTGTCCATCGCCGGATCGCTTTCTCCCTCCTGGATGAACCTGAACTTGGAAGGTCGAAGGCATCAGTCACGATCGTCTACACCTACATCTTCCGGCTCGTCTGGGAGGCTCTTCGTGACGGTGGCGAACTCCCACTGGTGTCCCTCCCCCGGGTCGAGGACGGCGTAGCTGCGGACACCCCACGGCTGGTCCGTCGGTGCAGTGAGCACGGATGCACCTTGGCCTTCGGTGCGCTCGAAGTGGGCGTCGACATCGTCGACGATCACCGTGGTGGCATGGGTCAGCAGCGGCCAGGACTGCCCGGTCGCCTCCTCGAAGCGGGGTGCCCGCTCGCGCATCCGGACCTTGAAGTCGTCGTCGTGGCCCGAGATCATCACGGCGCCGCCGTCAGGTCCTCTCAGCCGTGCGGTCAGGTTGTCGTCGCCCCGATCGAAGCGCCTCACCTCGGTGATCCCGAACACCCGGCACAACCAGGCGAGCCTGCAAAGGGATCCTCGTAGGGGAGGTGGGGGACCACCTTCTGGCGTGGGCTTCTGACCATAGTTACGAGGCCACGGCCACGGTCGATACGGCGGGCATGATGAGGGACCTCGGCTCAACATGCAGCAGTCGTCTGGCTCATAACTCCGTGGTCGGTCGATCACAAGTAAAGCCCCCGCCACCACGACCGCTGGTTGAGCGCGCACCTCTTGCAGGCGCATACTGCGCTGACCGGCGGTTTCTCGTTCCGGCTTGCGTCGGAGATGCGCGTTTCTCGGGCGAATTTCTCGGGGCCTCATCAATGCTGCGTACGCGTGCCATATGCAGGGTGGCGCCGCGCGTGCGGCCGGTGACCAGCGTGTTCACGAGGGCTGGCGTCGGCGGGGCGCTGTTGCATAGGGCTGCACAGGGCATGCCTACGCGGTGCACTGATCAACGACGACTTCGAGCGGTGGGGCGTCGAAGGCCGCCAATCCCGCGATTACCCAGGCGCACCTTGATCGGGTGTCGTGATCAGTCACCGCGGTCGGTTGCCTCCAAGGACTTGTCCCAAACTCCTCAAGCTCATAGCTCCGCGTCGGATGCTGAGAATCCATCACTCCAGCTCAGGCCGCCATTCGCCATCCATGAATGAGTCCGCCCAGACGGCCGGCTCTTCGTAGCTTGGCGGGGACGACCTCCTGGTGTGGGTCCCCGATTGGTAACGGCTGTCAACGGCCGCCTCGAGAGCGGAGCGCAACGCAGCCACCTCGCTGGAGCCGAAGCGTTGCCGCCACTCCGTCTCTAGCGCTTCGACCCGGTCGTCGTAGGCGTCGTGGACGGCCGCGCCCCTCTTGGTCAGCTGCACCACAGCGTCCTTGCCGTCGCCCACGAGCTTGACGAACCCGTGCCGAGCGAGTGCCGACAGGCCCGCGCCGTGGCCGAGGCCTCGCACCGGGCGGCCCTGTGGCGGTATCCGCTTGATCACGGCGGCGCTGAGGGTTAGGGCCACGGGCGACAGCTCTTGGTAATCGATGGCGAAGGCGACCAGCGCCTGAGACACCAGGGCCGACACCGGCAACTGCGAAACGCTGTCTTCTCCGGTACGGGAAACCGGCTTCCAGTCCTGGCCGTGGCCGCCCGTGATGCTGGCGGCGGCAGCTCCGTAGCTGGCCGGGTAGTGCGGGAGCTCCAGCGGAAGGGCAGAGACGACCGACTCCAGGGCACGGCGCAGGTCAGACGCGTGGCCCGCACCGACACCGGCTCGCCACCTACACTCGCTTGCCGGCTCCAGCTCGCGCCAGCGTCCGGCGACCGCGGCACCCTGATCACTCAACCCGACGAGGACCTGGGCTCCGCCATGCTCTGGCTCCTCGGCCCAGCCGGACCTGACTGCCGCGGACACCCGGGACCGCACCGCTCGCGTGGACAGCCTGAGCAGCGAGGGGAGCTGTCGGCGATCGACCCCCTCGACGTCAAGGACCCGCAGGAGGTTCGCCCACACGTCGAGCGACGGCACCGTCCCGAATAGGCTCCCTGCTCGATGTAGCACCGCTCCAATTGGCCGAGCGCGTCCCGAAGAAGGTGGGGAAGGGTGGCCGAAGCCGGAGCGGGCATGGTCCCAGTGGTCAATAGAGAATCGGGAGTCCGGGAGGGGGCTTCATCGGTCCAGCTTGCCTCACCTCGGCGTGCCCGGCTGAAGATCCCCCGCGGACGGGTAGCAGACCGCGCACTCATGGGTCCGGTCACCTGGACGACGCGCCATGCCCTTCGGCACCTACGGCCACCTCGCCGACCGCTACGGGGTCCACTGGTTCTTCCGGGACGAAGGCCCGACCTCGTCGCCGTGACCTGCCGGCGGTGAGGCGACGAGTTGCGAAGGCCACGAAGGCAGGGACCATCGACGAGGATCGTCCTTGGCGGCGCCCCGAATGGGAGCGCATCCCCGTCCTCGCGCCTATCCCGACCTTCGGGATCCGAACCAGGTGGTGAGCGCGCCAGAGAGCCCCGGGTCAATGAGCTCTCCGACCCAGGCGACGTGCCCGTCGGGCCGGATCAGCACCGCGGCGGGGACGGCGACCTCGCCGATCACCGGGAGCTCCCACGACCCCTCGTGAACAACGTCCACCAGCTTGACCCGAGGCGCCCACGGCGCGATGTCGAAGCCGCCGGGTCGGCCCAGGTTCAGCAACACGCCGCAGGCGTCGTGCAGCAGGGGAAAGACGCGGGTGGCACCATCGCCGGTGACGAGGTCGAGATCCGGCATGCGCCGCCCGAGCTGTGGGTTCCCTTCGCCGAGGTTGTAGCGGACGTCGAGTCCGGACATCATTCCGGCGAACCGTTTGCGCGGCTCGTCCATGCCGAGCAACTCGGCCAGCGTCTGGTGCAAGGCGTCGATCCGCTCGTCGCGCCGGGTCAGCGCCGTCTGCGCCATGGTGTTGCGCAGCACCCGAGCGGCGACCGGGTGCCGCTCGTCGTGGTAGGTGTCGAGCAGATCCTCCGGGGAGGTCCCCTTGACCACCTGGGCCAGCTTCCAACCGAGGTTCACCGCGTCCTGGACCCCGACGTTGAGGCCTTGGCCACCGACCGGATAGTGCACGTGCGCGGCGTCGCCGGCTAAGAGGACCCGACCCTTGCGGTAGGAGACAGCCTGGCGGGCCATGTCGGTGAAGCGGGAGATCGACGTCGGGCTGTGGACCCCGAAGTCGGTTCCCCACACCGAGACGAGCGCACGGCTGAGATCCGAGAGGCTCGCTTCGCCGGCTTGTCCGGCGTAAGGCTCGGTCATCACCACCCCGACCCGCTTGCCGCCGTTCAGCTTGCCGAAGGCGTGGCGACCCCTCTCGTCGTCGCGGATGCCCCACGGTGGCTCCTCGCGCATCTCGACCTCGGCGATCAAGGAGCTGACGGAGGGGTCCCAGCCGGCGAACTCGATGCCGGCAGCCTTTCGGACCAGGCTGCGACCTCCGTCGCACCCGACGAGGTACAGCGCCCTGACTGATGTTCCGTCGGACAGCGCAACGTCGACTTCTTCGTCGTCCTGGTCGAAGCCGGTCACCTCGCGCTGGCGGACGACCGGCACTCCGAGCTCGTCGACCCAGCCAGCCAGGATGCGTTCGAAGTCGCCCTGCATGAGCGCCAGGCCGTAGTTGTGCCGGGTCGGGAAGTCACTGATGTCCAGGGGGATCATGGCGAAGCTCTGGACCTGCATCGCCTGTCCCTCGGACAAGAACCGGTCGGCGATCCCGCGCTGGTCGAGGACCTCGAT
>JBOGGB010000075.1:0-11509 GCA_050743605.1 Acidimicrobiales bacterium | reverse complement strand
GGCCATGAGCACGATCAGGAGGAGGACCAGTGCGGCCAGCGGCTCCAGCTCCGACCCGACGTAGCCGCCCACGAAGGAGATGGCGAGCCCGGTGATCAGTCCACCCACCAGCGCCCCGAACGGGCTGACCAGGCCGCCGAGGACGGCGGCGGTGAAGCCGTACACGAGATTGAGGTCCATGTAGTACGGGTTGAAGGAGCTGAGCGGGGCCACCAGCAGACCGGCGAGCGAGCCCGCAGTGCAGGCGAGCGCCCAGCCCAAGGTGAAGAGCCGCCCGACGCGCACGCCGAGCAGCCGGCTCACCTCGGCAGAGAAGGCGGCGGCGCGCATGCGAAGGCCGAGGTCCGTCCACTGGAAGAGCGCGACGATCGCCACCACCAGCGCTGCCACGGCACAGACGAGGAACACGTCGAAGTGCGAGAAGGCGATCGCGGTGGTCCCCACGACCAGCCCCTTCTGGGAGAAGGCCGCAGGGAACCCTCTCGCCACGTTCCCCCAGATGCTGCCGGCGACCCCCTCGAGCACGATGAGCAGGCCGAGGGTGACGATCACCGGATTCAGCGCGGGCTTGCCCTGCAGGGGGCGGATCAGGGTGCGCTCCACCGCCGCCCCGAAGACGAAGCCGATGGCCAGGGCCGCCACGAACGCCGCCCAGTAGCCGATGCCATCTGTGAGCAGGCTGAACGCGATGAAGGTCGTGAACATCCCCATCGCGCCTTGGGCGAAGTTCACGATGCCGGTCGCTCGAAAGATGAGCACGAGACCGAGCGCGATGGCTGCGAAGACCATCCCTTGGGCCACCCCGCTCAGAAGGATGTTGACGAAGAGGCCCACGTCGATCAGAACCCGAGGTAGTGGCGGCGCAAGTCGGCGTCGGCTGCGAGGCGCCCGGGCTCGTCCGCGACGACGATCCGCCCCAGGTTCAGGACGATCGCCCGGTCGGCGACCGAGAGCGCGCTCCTTGCGTTCTGCTCGACGAGGACGGCGCCCAGCCCGTCGGCGCTGCTCAGCTGCCGGAGCGTGGCCATCATCTGAGCCGTCACGATCGGCGACAGGCCGAGCGAGGGCTCGTCGAGCAGCAGGAGGCGGGGCCTCGAGACGAGCGCGCGGCCGATGGCCAGCATCTGCCGCTCGCCGCCCGAGAGGGTGGAGGCAGAACGGTGGCGCGCGTCCCTCAGCTGAGGGAAGCGGCCGTAGATCCCCTCGATGGCGGTCCGCCGCTCGACCCTCCGAAGACGGCAGAACGTGCCGAGACGGAGGTTCTCGTCGACGGTCAGCTCGGCGATGACCCCGCTTCCTTCCGGCACGTGCGCGACGCCCATTCGAGCAATGGACTCGGGCCGCCGGCCCGTGATCGGCTCCCCGTCGAAGTGCGCCGACCCCGCCTGGCTGCGGACGAGGCCGCTGAGCGTTCGGAGCAGCGTGGTCTTGCCTGCGCCGTTCGCTCCGAGGACGGTCGTGATCTTGCCGTTGGGCGCCTCGAACGAGACGTCTTCGAGGGCATGCACCGGCCCGTAGCGAACCGAGAGCCCCTCAACCCGCAGCATCGACGGCCCCTTCGGCCGGACGCGGCGCCGCCGCGTTCACCGCGTCGCCCAGGTACGCCGCGGTCACCTCGGAGCTCGCCTGGACCTCAGCGGGAGTTCCGGTGGCGATGACCTCGCCGAAGTTCAGGACGACGATCCTGTCGCAGGCGGCCATGACGAAGTCCATGCGGTGCTCGACGAGGAGCACCGACATGCGCTCGCGCAGCCCTTGGATCCGTGAGCACAGGTCGTCGATGTCGTCTTCCGACAGACCGCTGGCCGGCTCGTCGAGGAGGAGCAGCTGCGGACGGCTGAGCAGTGCCCGGGCAAGGGCGACCCGCTTCTGGACCCCGTAGGGGAGGGAGCCGGGCAGTCGATGGCCCCAGTCCGCGACGCCCAGCTCGTCGAGGAGGGCCGCTGCCTCGCCGGCGACCCGTCGCTCCTCCCTGCTCGAGCGCCACAGCCCGCCCAGCGCCGAGGCGAAGTCGCTGTGCAGCGACGGCTGGGCCCCGAGCGCGACATTCTCGACGGCCGTCAACCCCTGGCAGAGCCCCACTCCCTGGAGGGTGCGGGCGATACCCAGGTGCCCGAGGTCGTCGGGGTGGTGGTTGCGCAGACGGCGACCCTTCCAGCGAATCGATCCTCGTGTCGGTCGCACGAAGCCGCTGACGGCGTTGAAGAGCGTGGTCTTGCCGGCCCCGTTCGGGCCGATCAAGCCGACGACCTCTTCGGGTGCCACCTGGAGCGACACCTCGTCGAGCGCCAGCAAGCCCCCGAACCGGACCGTGAGCTGGGCGACCTCCAGGCCGGCGCCGACCGTCGTGGCACCCTCGCGTCTCGCAGCCTGGAGCCCAGGAACCGGCACCTCGCTCTTCGACCTCCCCCCCGTCCACGTCGCCATGCCACTCGGCAACATGACAAGTGACTCACCTGACGAAGTACACGATGGAAACACGATTGTCAAGCGTGGCAGCGGTGGCTCGCGTCACCGGGGGAACCGGCGGGGACGAGGGATGTCGTCGTTGACAGGCGTGCCGCGTCTCGCTTGAATGACGGGCGAGTCACCCGTCGTAGACGACGTGCGGAGGGAAGTGGCGATTTCTCGGGCGACGACCGAACGGGGGCGGCGGACCCGGCGACGACTCCTCGACGCAGCCGAGGAGGTCTTCGGGGAGAACGGGTACTACGACGCGTCGATCACGCGCATCGTGGAACGGGCGGGGGTCGCCCAGGGGACCTTCTACATCTACTTCCGCTCGAAGCAGGAGGTCTTCGAGCAGCTGGTCGGTGACCTGAACAGCCGCCTGCGCGAGGCGATGTCGAAGGGCGTGGCGGCGGGGGGCGGGGATCGGCTCGATGCCGAGCAACGCGGGTTCGCTGCGTTCTTCCGCTTCTCGGCCGACCACCCCGCGCTCTACCGCGTCATCCGCGAGGCAGAGTTCGTCGCACCCGACGCGATGCATCGTCACTACGAGAAGATCGTCGAAGGGTACGTGCGGGGGCTCACCGCGGCGATGTCGGTCGGCGAGGTCGAGCCTTGCGACCCCACCGTGCTCGCGTGGGCGCTCATCGCGGTCGGTCAGCTCGTCGGGAGGCGCTGGATCGTCTGGGACGGCCGTGACGCGATCCCAGACGACGTGTTCGAGCAGTGCATGTTGGTCGTCGCCCGCATGCTCGGGCAGCGGCCGCGCCAGCCGTTCGCCTGACCGGACCAGCCTGAGGGTCAGCGGCCTGTGCCGGCCGTGCGACCCGTGCGACCCGTGCCGGCTGTGCGACCGGTGCCGAGGGTGCGGACCGCGGCGTCGGCGATCCCTCGGGCGTCGAGACCGTGGGCCGCAAGGATGGCGTCGGGCTTCTCGTGCGGAAGGTACGCGATGGGGAGTCCGCAGGCCACCACGGACGCCGACGACGACGCTCCTCCGAAGGAGCCGGTGCGCAGCGCCGACGCCACCGCGGCGCCGACGCCTCCCTCGACGATGCCGTCCTCGGCGGTGACGACGACCTCATGGGAGGCGGCGTCGGCGAGCATCTCGGGATCGAGGGGGCAGGCGACCCGCACGTCCCAGACCGTTGCCGAGATCCCCTCGGCGGCGAGGACCCGTGCCGCCTGCTCGCACGCTTCGAGGAGCTTGCCCACGCCGAGGAGGCAGACCGACCCGTCACCCCGGGCGACGAGACGGGCACGGAACCCCGCTCCCGTCTCGGCGCAGCGCCGAGCGGGCGTCTTCGGCCATCGGATGGCCACCGGTCCCTGGTCGTGCTCCAGCGCGTCGTGGAGCATCACCGGGATCTCCTCGTAGGACGACGGCGCGAGCACCGTCATGCCCGGCACCTTGGTCAAGAGCGCGAGGTCGTAGATCCCGTGGTGGCTCGGCCCGTCGTCGCCGGTCACCCCCGAGCGGTCCAGGCAGAACACGACGGGCAACCGGTGGAGGCCCACGTCATGGACGACCTGGTCCCACGCGCGATTGAGGAAGGTGGAGTAGACGGCGACCACAGGCCGGAGGCCCCCCATCGCCATGCCGGCGGCGACGGTCACCGCGTGCTGCTCGGCGATCCCGACGTCGACCAGCCGGTCGCCGTGGTGCTCGGCGAACGCGTTCAGCCCCGTGGGGCCGGTCATGGCCGCGGTGACCGCGACCAGCTCGGGACGCGAGGCGGCCTCGCGCACGATCGCCTCTCCGAACGCCTCGGTGTAGGTCGGGACGCTCCCCTTGGGCGTGCGCGGGAGCCCGGTCGCCACGTCGAAGGGGGAGACGTCGTGGAGGCGCTTCTCTTCGTCGAGCTCGGCCGGCGCGTAGTCGCGGCCCTTCACCGTGTGGACGTGCACCACCACCGGACCGTGGCAGGCGGCGGCGGCCTCGAGGGCGGCCTCGAGGGCGCAGACGTCATGGCCGTCCACGGGGCCCGTGTAGGTGAAGCCGAGCGCGCCGAAGAACGCGCTCGGCGCCGAGGAGGAGGCGTCCGTCCCACCCCCATGCTGGGAACAGGCCGTCGTGAGCGGGGAGATCGTCGGCGCGTACGACCGGCCGTTGTCGTTCAGGACGACGATCACCTTGCGTTGTGAGACGCCGATGTTGTTCAGCGCCTCGTACGCGAGCCCTCCCGTCAGGGCGCCGTCGCCGACGACCGCCACGACGTGGTGGCGCTCCCGGCGGAGGTCGCGGGCGCGGGCGAGGCCGTCCGCGTAACCGAGCCCCGTCGACGCGTGGCTGTTCTCGACCAGGTCGTGCTCGGACTCGGCTCGGCTCGGGTAGCCCGAGAGCCCCCCCGCCTTCCGCAGCCTCGCGAACCCCTCGGCTCTGCCGGTGAGCAGCTTGTGCACGTAGGCCTGGTGCCCGGTGTCCCACACGATGGAGTCCACGGGCGAGTCGAAGACCCGGTGGAGCGAGATCGAGAGCTCCACCGCTCCGAGATTGGAGCCGAGGTGGCCACCCGTCTCGGACACCGAAGCGACGAGGAAATGCCGGATGTCGGCCGCGAGCCGGTCGAGGGCTGTCCTGTCCATGGTGCGGAGGCGCCCAGGCGTGAGGCCCCGAAGAGAGTCGTGGCCCGATCCGTTCGCGTTGGCATGGCCGCTGCCGCTGCCAGCTCCGTTGCCGTTGCCGTTGCCCGTTCCGTTCGCGTTGCCGTCGGCAGGTGGGCGCGCCCCCCAGGTGGCGGGCGATGCCACCACTGTGCGCAAGCCGGTGTCTCGGAGCGTCGTCACGTTCAGTGCGTGCTCACGAGCGCGCGCAACGACTCGCGCAGCGACCCCATCGACGCGATCACGGCCGAGGGCTCGTAGCCGCAGTGCGCCATGCAATTCGCGCAGCGCGGGTCCTTCCCTCTCCCGTACTTCGACCAGTCGGTCGTCTCGACGAGCTCCTTGTAGGACGAGACGTACCCGTCCGACATCAGGTAGCACGGCCGCTGCCATCCGAGCACCGAGTAGCTCGGGATGCCCCATGCGGTGCACTGGAAGTCGCGCTTGCCCTCGAGGAAGTCGAGGAACAGCGGCGAGTGGTTCAGCCGCCATCTCTTGCGCTTCCCGTCGGAGAACGCCTCCCGGAAGAGCTGGCGGGTCTGCTCCACCCCGAGGAAGTGCTCCTGGTCCGGCGCCTTGGTGTAGGCGTAGGCGGGCGAGATCATCATCGCGTCCACCTGGAGCTCGTCGTTCAGGAAGTCGAGCAGGTTGCGCACCGTCTTGGGGGAGTCCGTGTTGAAGAACGTCGAGTTCGTCGTCACGCGGAAGCCGCGGCGCTTGGCCTCCAAGATCGCCTCGACCGCCGTGTCGAAGACCCCTTCGCGGGCGACCGCCTCGTCGTGGCGCTCCTTCAGCCCGTCCATGTGCACGACGAAGGAGAAGTACTCGCTGGGCGTGAACTTGTCGAGGCGCCGGAGGAGGATGACCGCGTTCGTGCAGAGGTACACGTAGATCTTGCGCTTCACGAGCGCCTCCACCATCTCGGCGATCTGGGGGTGGAGGAGCGGCTCGCCCCCGGCGATGGACACCATTGGTGCGTCGCTCTCCTCGACGGCGTTCACCACGTCGGCCACCGAGAGCCGCTTCCGCAGGATGTCGGTCGGGTGCTGGATCTTCCCGCAACCGGGGCAGGAGAGGTTGCACGCGAACAGCGGCTCGATCTCCACGATGAAGGGGTAGTACTTGCGACCCTTCAGCTTCTGTCGGAGCAGATGTGCTCCGATCTTCATGTTCTGCTTCATTGGTATGGGCATCAGCGCACCTGTGAGGGTAGAGCGAATCGGACAGTTTCTCTTACAGCCTTACGTTCGACCACCTCCGTGGGACCGAGGGCCGACAGGGCCTCGACCACTTCGGCGACGAGGAGCTCGGGGGCGGACGCACCGGCGGTGACGCCGACGGTCCCCGCACCGTCGAGCCACGAGAGGCAGAGCTGGCCGGCGTCCTCCACCAGCTCTGCACGGCAGCCCTCACGCAGGGCCACCTCCACCAGCCTCCTCGTGTTGGACGAGTTCGAGGAGCCGACGACGAGCAGCAGGTCGCATTCGCTGGCGATCGCCCGCACGGCGTCCTGCCGGTTCTGGGTCGCGTAACAGATGTCGTCAGCGCTCGGCCCGACGACTCCGGGGAACCTGCGGCGGAGGGCGTCGACGACCTGGGCCGTCTCGTCGGTGGCGAGCGTGGTCTGGGTCAGGAAGGCGACGGGCGTTCCGGGTGCGAGTTCGAGCGCGTCCACTTCTGTGGCGCTGCCGACGACGTGCATCTGCTCCGGAGCCTCGCCGTAGGTGCCGACGACCTCTTCGTGGTCCTCGTGACCGACGAGGATGATGTCGAAGCCTCGTGCGGCGTAGCGGCGGGCCTCGTGGTGCACCTTGGCGACGAGCGGGCAGGTCGCGTCGATCACCGTGAAGCCGTCGCGCGCCGCGGCCTCGTCGCGGACGTCGGGCGACACCCCGTGGGCGGCGAGCACGACCGTCGCGCCGTCGGGGACCTCGTCGAGCTCCTCCACGAAGACTGCCCCCATGGCGGCGAGGCGTCCGACCACGTGGGCGTTGTGGACGATCTGGCGCCGGACGTAGACCGGCGGACCGTAGCGATCGAGCGCGCGCTCGACGATCTCGATCGCCCGCTCGACCCCCGCGCAGAACGACCGTGGCGACGCGAGCACCACGCGCCGGGCACGGCACGCACGCGCCCAACGCCCGATCGGCTCTCGGATCCCACAGAGCGATGCTGCCGCATGTCCGGCGTCCACGGCTGCCATCGCGCCGGGCCCCGGCACGTCCTCGACGGCGCGCACCACGGCGAGCGGGCGCTCCTCCGAGACGAGCGCGGCCGCCCACGCCGAGTCCCGGTCGGCCACGAGCGCTCCCGTGCCCTCGAACCCGGTGCACCCTCCGGCGCCCCCGGGCGCTCCAGGCCCCGTCGCGGAGACGATCGGTCCGACTGCGACGACGTGGCCGTCGCGGCGGAGCTCCGCGGCGAGCAGCGACGCGGACGGGAGCCGGCGCACGAGGCGCGGCGCCCCGTCGCCGGCAGCCCACAGCTCGCTCGCCACCACGAGCTGGCCGGGGGCGAGGTCGGCGCGGAGCCGCTCGGCGGTGCCCGCCAGGGCGAGCGCGGCGTACGGGTCGAGGCGCGGGAGGAGCCGGGCGACGCGGTCGACGGCTGCCATGTCACCGGTGCCGGCGACAATGGTCCCGGCGCCCACGAAGGCCGCCTCCGCCTGCGTCGACGTGAGCACGACCACGTCGTCACCCATGGGGTCCACCTCCGTGCACGAAGCGCCCGAGCGCGGTGACCGGGAACATCAGCCGGTAGAGGTGGTAGTTGATGTAGAAGGCGCCTGGGAACCCGGTCCCGGTGAACCAGGGCTCGTCCCAGGTTCCGTCGGCCCGCTGGGTGGCCCCCAGGAACTCCACTCCTCGCCGCGTCGACGCGCGCTCGGGTTCGCCGGCGGCAAGGAGCGCGAGGAGCGCCCACGCGGTCTGCGACGCGGTCGGCGCTCCTCTCCCCGACCACGCCGGGTCGTCGTAGGAGCGGAGGTCCTCGCCCCATCCGCCGTCGTCGTGCTGGCAGGCGTCGAGCCATTCGACGGCTCGACGGACCGCCCGGTGCGTGACCGGCACGCCGGCGGCGACGAGCGCGGGCACGGCGGCTCCGGTGCCGTAGAGGTAGTTGGCGCCCCAGCGCCCGAACCACGATCCGTCGGCCTCCTGGTGCTCGAGGAGCCATGCGACCCCCCTGTCCATCGCGGCACGGTCGGTCGGGCGACCGGCGGCGTCCAACGCGGCAAGCATCTCGACGACGTGCGCCGTCACGTCTGCGCTCGGCGGGTCGATGATCTCGCCGAAGTCGCAGAAGGGCAGCTTCCGGCAGAGGGTGCGGGTGTTGTCGGCGTCGAACGCCGCCCAGCCGCCGTCGCGGCACTGCATGCCGAGCACCCACCGGGTGGCGCGCGCGACCGACTCCCGGTCGTCCTCGTCGCAGCGCAGGAGCGACAGCACGACCTCCGCCGTGTCGTCGATGTCGGGATAGTGGTCGTTGGCGAACTCGAACGCCCAGCCGCCCGGAGCGAGGTGCGGACGGCGGACCTTCCAGTCCCCGTCGACCGTCACCTCCTCGGTGACGAGCCAGCGGGCGGCGGTTCGCAACGCGGGGTCGTGCGCTTCGAGCCCTGCGTCAGCGAGCGCGACCACCGACAACGCGGTGTCCCACACCGGGGACTGGCACGCCTCGAGCCGGCGACCCGACTCGTCCCGGATGGTGAAGCCTTCGAGCCCTTCGAGCGCGGCCCGGAGCACCGGATGTGTCAGCGCGTAGCCGCGCAGATGGAGCGCAATGATCGAGTACACCCAGGGGGGCTGGATGCCGCCCCACCCGCCGTCGGCCTCCTGGCGCTCGACGATCCAGCGTTCAGCCGCACCGAGCGCGGCCGCGCGCAGCGCACGAAGGGGGTGGCGCGCGTAACGGCGCGCGACCTTGTCCGCCCGCTCGAGCGCTCCCTCCCAACTGAGCAGCGACCGGGGCGGGCGCGGCGGGAGGCCGCTGCGCAGCTCGTCGATCTCCACTCCCAGATCGCGCACCGGCCGGTAGGTGCTGACGATCGTGAGCGCGACCACCGTCTGTCGTGCCCAACAGCCGAAGTCGTAGATGTTGAGCGGCACCCACGGCGGAAGGAAGACGAGCTCGGGCGGGAGGACCGGCAGATCCTCCCAGGACCATTTGCCGAAGAGCGCCAGCCACATCTTCGTGAAGACGCGCGCGCGCTCGAGCCCGCCGCGGCTCCGGACGAAGGCGGACGCTGCCGCCATGTGCGGCGCGTGCGGAGGATCACCGGCGAGCCGGAGCGCCACGTAGGCCTCCACGGTCGTGGACAGGTCTGGCGGGCCGCCGCAGTAGTTGGCCCAGGTGCCGTCGTCGCTCTGGTTGGAACGGATCCAACGGGCCGACGCCTCGGTGTCCGCTTCCGTGCGGATCGAGAGGAACTGGCGGAGGAGGAGATCCTCGGCGTCCATGGTGACATTCGTCTCGAGCTCGCCCTTCCACCAACCGTGCTCGTGCTGGAGACCGAGCAGCGCCTCGGTGGCGTGTTTCAAGGTCATCGCCGCGTCCATCGCGGGTGACGTCGGCGCGGCGGCCCCCACAATCGCGTCGTCCTCGATCCTTCGGGTGTCGGTCGTCGTCATCGGTCCCTCGCCGTCACGTACCGGGCGATCTCCACCAGGTCTTCCCTGGGCTCAGCTGCCAGCTCCACGCGGTCGAGCGCCGCGAGGCCCAGACGCAGGTGCTCGTCGGCGATCTCGGCGACGGCGCCGCGCACGCCCGCCCGCTCGAGCAGCCGCGTCGCCTGGCGGACCTCCGCCGTCCCGAGGGGATGCGAGAAGATGCCTGCGAGCTCTCCGGCCAGGGCTCCGCCGCGCTCGAACGCGACCGCGACCGGGAGCGCCTTCTTCCTGGCGAGCAGGTCGGCTCCGACCGGCTTGCCGGTCACCGACGGGTCGCCCCAGACGCCGAGGAGGTCGTCGACGGCCTGGAACGCGATCCCGAGGTGCTCGCCGTACTCGGCCAGCGCGTCGGCCGTTGCCGCGTCGGCTCCACCGAGCACCGCGCCGATCGCGCACGCCGCAGAGAGAAGCGCGCCCGTCTTGCCGCGCTCCATGGCCAGACATTCCTCGACGGTCACCCGATCTCGGGTCTCGAAGGCCATGTCCTGCGACTGGCCCGCGATCATCGCCTGGTTCGCGTCGACGAGCCGCCGCGCGGCCTCCATGCGCGCCGGGGTCGGCACGTCGAGGAGCACTTGCATCGCGAGCGCGGCCAGCGCGTCGCCCGCGACGATCGCCACACCTTCGCCGTACTGCGCCCACACGGTGGGGCGGTGCCGCCGCTCGCGGTCGCCGTCGACGATGTCGTCGTGCAGGAGCGAGTAGTTGTGCACGAGCTCGATGGCTACCGCGCCGGGAATGGCGTCGTCGGCAACCGCCCCGAGGGCGGAGGCGACGATGAGGACGAGCCCAGCCCGTACGTGCTTGCCGCCGCCGGCCAGGTGGTGGCGCACAGGCTCGTGGAGCGAGGGGTCGAGCCGCTCCACCACCCTTCCGAGCGCGGCCCCGACGAGCGTCGACGCCTCGGTGAGCGCGTCGGGCGCCTGCACCGCGCCGGCAGCCCGCGGGGAGCTGGGAGGCACCAGGGACGTGGTCATGCAGATGCCCGTTGGAGGTGGGGGGCTGCCACAGGCGAGCCGAGCGGCACGGACGAGCCGAGCGAACCGAGTGCGGCCGTGGCGGCCGCGATGCCCGAGCGCACCGCACCCTCCATCGTCGCGGGCCAACCGGTCGCGCACCACGCACCCGCGACGAACACGCCGGCCAACGCGGTCTGGGGCCGGGGCCGGAGCGCGGCCGTACCGGGCGCACCCCGGAACGTCGCGGCGTGCTCTCGGCTCACCACGCCGTCGACGAGCGTCGCGTCGCGTGCCTTGCCGAAGAGCTCGCCGAGCGCGTCGTGGAAGGTGCGGACCAGGTCGTCGGGCCGTGCACCGGCCCAGGCCGTCGCGTCCGACAAGGAGACGACGAGGCACTGGTGGCCGCGCGCCTTGGGGATCCCCGAGGCGGCGGTGTGGTCGAACACGTACTGCACCGGCGAGGAGACCGCGGCGGCCATGGGGAGGTCGGTCACCTTGCGGTCGAGGACGAGGTGGACGTTCACGATCGGCGAGCGCCCGAGCCCGGAGAGGTCGCCGAGCGTCCCTGGGGGGAGGATCCCGGGTGCCGCGTCGTGCGGGAGGGCGACGACGACGGCATCCGCCACGACGCGCCGGTCCCCTGCCCGCACCGCGAGCGGAGCCCCGCTGGCGCCCCCTGGCGTCCCGACGTCCACCACGGTCTCGACGCCCTCCACCACGGCGCCGAGGGCGACCTCGACGCCTGCCGCCTCGAGCGCGCGGCTGCCGTGCGCGCCGTGGAGCTCGCCGAGCGGCACCGCCGCCCACCCGATGTCGGCTCCGTCGACCGTG